>JBAWHL010000325.1:0-6831 GCA_049593815.1 Ilumatobacteraceae bacterium
TCGCCAGCGAGAGCGGTCTCTCGGTCGAGACCACCGACATCGCGTCCGTCACCACCTCGATCGACACCATGCTCGTGGTCGGCGGCACCGGTGTCCAGGCCGCTCGGGACGACGCCGTGCTGGTCGATTGGGTGCGACGCCGTGCCGTGGATGCTCGCCGCGTCGGGTCCGTCTGCTCGGGGACGTTCCTGCTCGGTGCCGCCGGCCTGATCGACGGTCGTCGAGTCACCACCCACTGGTCGCGCGCCGAGCAGTTGGCCGCTGACTTCCCCGACACGACGGTCGACGCCGACGCGATCCACATCCACGACGGCGTCTGGACGTCGGCTGGCGTCACGGCAGGGATCGACCTGTCGCTCGCACTGGTGGAGGAGGACCACGGCGTCGACTGCGCCCAGACAATCGCGCAGTGGCTCGTGATGTTCCTCAGGAGACCGGGCGGACAGTCGCAGTTCGCCGCACCGGTGTGGCAACGCCCGCCCGACCACGATGGCATCCGACGAGCGACCGACGCCGTCCGTGCCGATCCGGGTGGCGACCACTCGGTCCAGAGCCTCGCCGGAATCGCCAGTATGAGCCCGCGCAACTTCACTCGAGTCTTCACCCGAGAGATGGAGGTCCCGCCCGGACGATTCGTCGAACGGGTGCGGGTCGACTCGGCGCGGCACCTGCTGGAATCGAGCGACATGACCACCGATGCCGTCGCCCGCGCCTGCGGTTTCGGCACCGGCGAGACCATGCGGCGTTCGTTCGTGCGCACGATCGGCACACCACCCGGTGCGTACCGACGGCGCTTCTCCCATCTCACCGACACGTCGCCCACAATGGGCGGCCGCTCCCCCACGTCATCCCGTTCACGTCAACGAAAGGCCACCGCATGACCACCGACTCCACCCCGACCTACGGCATCGTCCTCTTCGACGACGCCGAGGAACTCGACTTCGTCGGCCCCTGGGAGGTGTTCACCGCGTCGGGCATGTACCTCGACGGCATCGGGAAGCCCTCCTCCCGGGCGGTGATGATCGCCGAGACGATGGATCCAGTCCGCTGCAACAAGGGGATGCGAGTTCTGCCCGATCACACCTTCGACGATCACCCGGATCTCGACGTGATCCTCGTCCCCGGCGGAGTCGGCACCCGCCGGGAACTCACGAACCCAGCACTGCTGTCCTGGCTCGCCGCGGTCGGTTCCACCACGATCTGGAACACCAGTGTCTGCACCGGCTCGGTGTTGCTCGTCGCGTCCGGCCTGGCCACCGGCCGACGGGTCGCGACTCACTGGGGCTACGAGGACACGCTGGCGGAACGCGGCGACTGCACGGTCGTCAGCGATGCCCGTTGGGTGCGCGACGGCAACGTCGTGACGAGCCAAGGTGTCTCCGCCGGGATCGACATGGCGCTCTGGCTGATCGGCGAGATCCACTCCCCCGCCCACGCCCGAGCCGTCCAGCGCTACATCCAGTACGACCCCGCCCCGCCCTACCAAGCCGACGTCTGACCGCTCCGTCGAGACCGCGCGTACCGCTACTGCGCCCGCCAGACGGCCGGGTCCGGAGCCCCGCGCCAGTACTCGAGACGGCGTTGTGCTTCGGGCATCGCCGCTGGGTCACGGAGCCCGGCAGCAAGACGCATCAGCGTGGCCGCCACCAGGCGAAGCTCGGCAATCGCGACGCCGACCGGGTCGCTCGTCATCGAGGTGCCGTAGCCGATGGCGAAGTCGGCGTACTCGTGACCAGCGCCGCCCCAGCGTGTTGCCCACGTCAACATCGGGGCATGGTCCCAACCCGCCGGCGCCCAGCACAACAGATCCCAGTCGATGAGAAACGGGCCGTCGACGGTCATCACGACGTTGCCGGGATGAACGTCGCCGTGGCACACCACTCGGTCGGTCGTGGCCTGCCACCCGTCATGGAGTGAGATCGCCCGGTCGATGCCGGCACGTGCCGGTGCGTCGAGCGCACCGTCGACACGGGAGAGCAGATCGTCGAAGTTCCACCAGCCGAAGTGATCCGGCAACGGAATCGGCACGGAGGCCGGCAGCGACGTCCGCTGGATGTCGTGGACGCGACGAACCATCGCTCCCACCTCGACCCAGTCGATCGGTGCATTCTCGGGCAGGAGTCGCTCCCACGCGGTCACACTCATGCCGTCGACGGTCACGACGTCGTCGCGTGCGGGCGCCGGGACCCGGATCCCCCACTGCCGGAGGCAACCGGCCAGGTCGAGCGACGCCACCGCTGTCGTCGTCGGTTCACCGACACGGAGTACATGGCGGCCGCTCTCGAAGATGACGTTCATCCCCGACCGCATGAGGACCGGCTCGGGGAGTTCCCACCGCACCGCGGCGGCACGCGCTGCTCGCCACGCCCCATCGAGGTCGGTCACCGGATGATCGACGTACGGTCTGACCCGTTCGGCGCCGGGCATCAGCGCCGCGGGGACGCTGCGGCGTCGACGCTCATCTCGGCGCCTTGCGCTCCTTGCGCCGCATCACGATGACACGGCCGCTCTCCACGGGGACACCATCGACGAAGACCTGATCGCCGGGAGCGACGTGCTCGTCGAGCGTGACCAGTCGCCCCTCGCGCCGTGCGTGCAGTTCGTCCTCGGTGTGGCGCATCACCTGCCGGCCCTCGCGAACGGCGTCAGCGACGTCGCGCGTCTTGCTCCGCACGGTGTCGGCCGCCGACTTCGCGATCTGTGCGGGAGCGAGCTGCGAGGCGGTCGCCTTCACCTTCTTCTTGGCGTACCCGGCCGTGGCCAGTCCGGCGGCGACCCCGCCGGCGAACCATGTGACTCGTTTCATCATGCGCGTCGCCTCCAGCGAGATCCAGATTCATGGCCGTCGTCCTGCTCGTCGTCGCCGACCTCGATCGCCACCGACTCGAGGCGCGGTTGAGCGACCGGCCCGATTGCCGGGCTGCGCGGCGCACCGCGCAGGCGCGAGATCGTCCGGGACGTTCCCCGCATCAAGCCGGCCGCCTTGATCATGGGAGCCGAGAACGTGGTCCGGGCCACACGGCCGGAGACGGCGTCACCGATCGCCTCGGCGGAACCGAGCACCCGATCGAACCGTTCGAGATCGGCGCGAGCCTCGTCGACGGTGGCGCGCGCATCGTCGGTGGTGACAAGCAACTCACGAATGAGCGGCGTCGTCTCGGCGCGGAGCTCGTCCACCTCGCCGCGCACGATCTCCAGCGTGTCGAGCACACGTACGAGCACGACGATCAGCGCCGCGAAGCCGATGACACACAACACCGCGGCGACGACGAGCACGAATTCGCTGACGGTCACGACGGTGCCCCCGAGGATGCCCCGTTGCCAGTGTTCCGATCGGCATTCCGTTCGGCCGTCATGGCTTCGTCGCCGTGCCCGCTGGGTTCGTACCAGTGGCGATCGGCCAGCTCGTCGGGAAGATATTGCTGCGCGACGGTGCCGGACTCATGATCGTGAGGATAGTCGTAGCCCGCACCGTGGCCGAGGGAGGCGGCGCCCTTGTAGTGCGAGTCGCGCAGATGCGGTGGCACCTCGCCGACCGCGCCGTTGCGCACGTCCTCGCGAGCCGTCCAGATGGCGACTGCGGACCGATTGCTCTTGGGCGCCGTCGCCAGGTAGATCGCCGCCTGCGCGAGGTTCAACTGGGCTTCGGGCAGCCCGACGTGTTCGAGCGCGTGCGCGGCGGCGACCGCCACCTGCAACGCGCCGCTGTCGGCCAGGCCCACGTCCTCCGACGCGAAGATCACCATGCGTCGAGCGATGAAGCGGGCGTCCTCGCCCGCCTCGAGCATGCGCGCCAGCCAGTAGACGGCCGCATCCGCGTCCGAGCCGCGCATCGACTTGATGAACGCGCTCACCACGTCGTAGTGGTCGTCGCGCCCGTAGCGAAGTGCGCTGGTTCCCAGCGCCGCCTCCACGTGCGCGAGCTCGACGTGCCGGTAGCCGGCGAGGGCGCAGGCGACATCGAGGGCGGTCAGGACCTGTCGGCCGTCGCCCCCAGCCCGGTCCGCGAGCAGAGTACGCGCCTCGTCGTCCGCGGTGGTCCCCTCGGCTTCCAGCCCGCGCTCGATCAGCGTCTCGATCGCGTCACGGTCGAGCGGTTCGAGCCGGAACAGCGTCGAACGGCTGCGCAACGGCGCGTTCACCTCGAAGAACGGATTCTCTGTCGTGGCGCCGATCAGCGTGAGGGTCCCGTCCTCGACCGCGGGGAGCAGCGCGTCCTGTTGCGACTTGGAGAAGCGATGGATCTCGTCGAGGAAGAGGATCGTGCCCTGACCGCGCTCGCCGAGCCGCTGCCGAGCACGCTCGATGGTCTCTCGGACGTCCTTCACCCCGGCGGACACGGCGGAGAGCTGTTCGAAGGCACGGTCGGTGCTCCCGGCGACCGCCAGTGCGAGCGTCGTCTTGCCCGTACCGGGCGGCCCCCAGAGCAAGGCGGACGCCAACCGGTCGGACTCGACGAGGCGACGCAGCGGTCTGCCCGGGCCGACGAGGTGATCCTGGCCGACGACGTCGTCGATCGTGCGCGGACGAAGCCGGGCGGCCAGCGGCGCACGAGCGCGCCGCTGCTCTTCCGCGGCCACGGCGAAGAGATCGTCACCCATGTCGGATCGAGTGCTCACTCACCGAGCAGCACGTCTCGGTACACCGTGCGACGGAAGTCGACGACGTGCTCGACGATCCAGTCGCGATCGACCCATTTCCAATCGACGAACTCCACCCCATCGGGCGTGGGCGTCACGTCGGGAGTCCGAACAGCGAACGTGAACCAGCGTTGCGCCTGGCCCAGACGTTTCCCGCCGGACCGGACATGCTCGGGAAACTCGTACACCATCCATCGAGGGTGCTCACCGACGAGCTCGACGTCATCGGACGTCAGAGCCGTCTCCTCCCCCAGCTCGCGCCATGCCGCTTCGACAGGTGACTCGCCGACGTCGATGCCGCCCTGTGGCAGTTGCCAGGAGCCGGAGACGTCGGAGCGTTCGAACACCATCGCCTCTCCGGCCTCGTTGGTCACGAGGATCACCACACCGGCTCGGAAGTTCGCGCTCGCCATCGTGGCGAGCGTACCTGGGTGCCCGGCGGAGGGGCCGCTCAGCGTCCGAGGCCGCGCAGGCGCGACTCGACGTCTGCGAAGTCGCTGTCGAACTCGGCGATCATGCCGAACCAACGGCGCGCCGCGATCGGATCGCCGACGCGGTCGTAGAGGTCGCCGAGCACGTACCACTGTCGGAGGTGGAACTCGCGCACCGCCTTGGGCCGCTTGGTCGCCGGCTCCATCAGCTCGATGGCCCCACGGAGGTCGTCCTGATCGGCGAGCGCACCAGCGGCCACGATCCGGCCTTCGGCCATGATCTCGTGACTGGGCGATGCCGCCTTGATCGCCTGCCAGGTGCGTTCACCCGCCGCCCAACGTCGTTGGGCGCGGTAGCAGTCGGCAATCACCGGCAGCAGCTCGGGGTTCTCGTGGAGCTCCTGCGCCACTTCGAGCGAGGATGCTGCCTGCTTGTACCGGCCGAGCCGATAGTTGGCCAGCCCGGACAGTTCGTGGGCGGCGGCCACCGACGGTGCTTCCTTCGCGATCGACTGGGCGATGCGTTGCGCCTCTTGGAACCGTTCGCGATCGAGAGCTTCCGACGCCTGCGCCAAGCGTTCGGTCAGCCGCGCGCCGCGCTGCTGACCGAGTGCGCCGACGAGTTCGGCGGCGATCTCGGGATCGAGCGGCTTGGGCTCACGACGCCGCGGGGCGTCACCGACGCCATCGCTGCCGGCACGCTTCGCTGCTCCCGCGGCAGCGCGTCGCACAGAGCCCTCGTCCACCCACTGTTCGGTGGTGCGCCCTTCGATCTTCTGACGCTCGAGATCCGGGTCGACCGGATCGCGGGGAGCGCGTCGGGCCTTCACGGCCATCGACCGGCGGTCGGCTTCGGTCAGTGGCTTCGAGGAGCGGCCATCGGGGCGTCCCCCGCCGCTGCGACCACCACGACTGTCGTACCCGCCGCGGCTGTCGGAGCGGCCATCGGGACGGCCGCTGGATCGGCCGCTCGGGCGTCCACCTCGGCGGTCGTCGTTGCGTCCATCGGATCGTCCACCCGACGCTCCGCCGGGGCGCCCACTGCTCTTCCCGCCCGGCTTGCCGGACGGCCTGCCCGATGACTTCCCCGATGACTTCCCAGCGGGCTTGCCCGACGGTTTGCCGTCGGGGCGGCCACTCCCGCGTGAATCGCCGTCGCGGCGCGGTGGACGTGAAGACGAGCCGGAAGACATGGGTCGCCATGCTACGGCCAAAGTCGGACCATCGCCTGCGCTCGGTCGAACGACACAGAGCAAGCACCATCGTGCGATGGTCCGAAAACGCGAAGAACGCACTGCCGGCAAACCCGGGCAGTGCGTTCCTCGATCGAAATCCGGCGACGTCCTACTCTCCCAGGGGATCTCTCCCCAAGTACCATCGGCGCTGACAGGCTTAACTTCCGTGTTCGGGATGGGAACGGGTGTGACCCTGTCGCTATGGTCACCGAAATCAGTTGTCAATGAGGGTTCTCCTCAAGGACTCCAGAGCAAGCACGAGCTGTTCATAACCAAGCCCTCGGCCGATTAGTACCGGTCGGCTGAACGTGTTGCCACGCTTACACCTCCGGCCTATCAACGTGATGGTCTCGTCACGGGCCTTACTACGTTTACCGTATGGGAAAACTCATCTTCACCCGGGTTTCCCACTTAGATGCTTTCAGCGGTTATCCCTTCCGTAGGTAGCAAATCTGCCATGCTTCTGGCGAAACAACAGACACACCAGAGCTACGTCCGTCCCGGTCCTCTCGTACTAAGGACAGC
>JBAWHL010000326.1:0-5299 GCA_049593815.1 Ilumatobacteraceae bacterium
GGTGCGGTGGTTGCACGTCACGACCTGTCTCCATCGGCCGACGCGATCAGTCGGCTGGCGGCCGCCGGCGCCGAGACCCGATGGTTGATGACGACGGGCATCATCACATTCGGGGTCGGCGTCGGCACGTTCGCGTTCGCGATCCGGCGAGTGCTCGACGGCCTGGTTTGGGTCGCGATCGGAGCGACCGCGTTGGCCACGGCAGCGATCGCCGCTGCACCGCTCGACGTATCCGAGCGACTCGACCGGGTGCACGGCGTCCTCGCAGCGATCGGTTACGTGACCCTGGTCGCTGCACCGCTGCTCGCCGGCCACCCGTTGCGCGATCGTGGTTTCGATCGGCTGGCGGTCAGCGGACGCGCTGCCGCCAGCGTCGCTGCGGTCGCACTGGGGCTTTCCGTGACGGCGCTCCCGACTGGCCTGTTGCAGCGCCTCGGGCTGACCCTCGTGGACCTGTGGCTGATCGCCCTGGCGACGCTCGTCACCAGTGGCCGCCTCGCGGCGCGTCGCCCCGGCCTCGACCGATGCGTGATCGGCCCAGCGATGGGGTAGGGCAACTCCATGACGACACCCGACCCGCCCCCGATCCGTCCAATGCCCGAGCCGCCACCGATGCCGACTCCGGAACCGATCCCGCAACCCGAGCCGCAGCCGCCGATCCCGCAACCCGACCCGTCGCCTCCGATGCCGCCTCCTGAACCGCCACCTCCGGTCGCCTGACTCGACCGCATGTGTGTCTCATCCGAGTCGACAACCGTCACGTCTTCACCACTTTCAACCCCGACGGAAATCGGCCATGCTCGCGTGGTGCCCGTACCTCTCGATGCCGACCCCAGTCGCGGCGAGAGTTCGAGCGACTCGAGGGACCCACGATGACCGGCACCCTCCACGACCGGGCTGCCGCCCTCGGTGTGGCCACCAGTTACCACGACATCGCCGGCACCCTGCATCACGCGGATGATGCCGTGATCGAGATCGTCGTCGGAATCCTGGAGGCAGACCGCACGGCCGCCCAGTCGACGCGCCGATTGACCCCGGCGCTGCACCATGCCAGCGACGGTTCCATCCCGGTGGACGCGGTCGTCGAACACGCGACGATCGACATCGGCGAGGGCCCGATGCGGATGTCGATCGTCCGCAACGGCGAACAGGATTCGATCCAGCTCCCTTCGGAGCTCCCCCACGGCTGCCACGTGGTGGAGTTCACGACCGACCGCGGTCCGGGCGACACGATCCTGGTCGTCGCACCACCGTCCATGCCGCGGAACGCGGCGCTGGCCGGTCGAAGTGCGCTGTTCGCGCCGACCTACGCCCTCTGGGAACGCGACGACCCGCTCCCGTCGTTCGCTCACCTCCACCGGCTCGCCCGCGACCTCAAACGCTCGGGCGTCGATGTCGTCTCGACCTTGCCGTTGTATGCCTCGTTCCTCGATGATCCGTTCGATCCGAGCCCGTACTCACCGGTCAGCCGGTTGCACTGGAACGAGCTGTACCTCGACGACGCGGACCTGCCCGATCTGCCGATTCCCGAACAGGGTGAGACGATCGACTGGCGACGGCTCGCCGAACGTCGGCGGCGCCAACTCATGGAAGCGACGAGGCGCCTCGACGCCGCCGGCCGCGACCAGCTCACTGCGTTCACGACCGCGCATCCCGATGTCGGTGCCTACGCACGCTTCCGGGCGGGGCGCGAGGCGGGCGGCGATCTCCAGGTCGAGGAGTCCTACGTTCTGGCGCAATACCTCGCCGACCGACAACTCCAGGCGATCCACGACGACGACCGCGCGGCGGCCCTGGCGCTCGACCTCCCGATCGGTTCCCACCCCGACGGCTACGAGACGTGGGCCGACCCGACCATGTTCGCCACCGGCGTCACCGTGGGCGCTCCGCCCGATGCCTTCTTCGCCGAAGGGCAGAGCTGGGGTTTCCCGCCACCGCTCCCCGCGGCGATGACCGCGAGCGGGCAGCGGACGTGGCGGCAACTCATCGCTCGTGTGGGTCGACACGCCGACGTGCTGCGAATCGACCATGCCATGGCCGTCGAACGGTTGTGGTGGGTGCCCGACGGCTGCTCACCGGCGCAGGGCGTCTACGTGCACTATCCGCGCGAGGAGATCGTCGCGGTCATCGCCGCGTCGGCGGCTGCGGCGGACCTGACGATCGTCGGCGAGGATCTCGGCACGGTGCCGACTGCGGTGGCCGAGGTGTTCGAACGGTGGGATCTGCTCGGCATGTACGAAGAGCAGTTCCACCTCGACGCCGATCCGTTGCCGCACATCCCGCCACGCACGGTCGCCGGCATCCGCACGCACGACATGGACCCGATCGCCGAGGTCGTCGCCGCGCGGGACACGAGTGGCTACCGGGCACGGCTCGGTGCCGCCCATCAGTGCGCGATCGACGCCCGATGGGACGAGGTGCTCGATCAGATGCTGCTCCGACTGACCAAGAGCGAGGCGTACCTGGTCATGATCGACCTCGACGATCTGATCGGGGAGACCCGCCCGCACAACCTGCCCGGCCGGGTCGTTCCCGGCCTCTGGTCGCGCCGCCTCCCGCAGCCGCTGTCGGAGATCCTCTCCGACCCCGAGGTCGCCCGACGCCTCGACATCCTCCGACGGGACACGGCGTGAACGACCCGACGCAGCACGACACGAGAGGTCGGCCGCGGGTCGTGATCATCGGCGGCGGCTTCGGTGGGCTCGCTGCGGCCAAGGGGCTGGCCGATGCACCCGTCGACGTCGTGCTCGTCGACCGTCGGAACCATCACCTGTTCCAGCCGCTGCTGTACCAAGTGGCAACCGCCGGGTTGAACCCGGCGGACATCGCCGCACCGATCCGCTCGATCCTCGCCCGACAGACGAACGCTCGAGTGCTGCTCGGCGATGTCGACGACATCGACGTCACCGACCAGCAGATCCATCTCGCTGACGGAACCCGCATCGGGTTCGACTCGCTGGTCCTCGCAGCGGGGACGAGCCACTCCTACTTCGGCCACGACGACTGGGAGACCCATGCCCCGGGGCTGAAGACGGTCGAGGACGCGCTGGAGATCCGCCGACGGGTGCTCCTGGCATTCGAACGAGCCGAACGCTCGAACGACGAGGCCGAGATCCGTGCGCAACTGACCTTCGTCGTGGTCGGCGGCGGCCCCACCGGTGTCGAGACCGCCGGAGCGATCGCCGAGATCGCCTTCAAGACGCTGACGAGCGAGTTCCGGGCGATCGACCCCGCCGACGCCACGGTGATCCTCCTGGAGGGAACCGATCGGGTCCTGCGGAGCTATCCCGTCTCGTTGTCGGCGAAGGCGTTGCGTCAGCTGCGCGACCTCGGCGTCGACGTCCGGCTCGAGACCACCGTGACGGGGATCGACGAGCGAACGGTCGACACGTCCCGCGGCCCCATCGCTGCCCGCACCGTGATCTGGGGGGCGGGGAACGCAGCGTCGCCCCTCGCAGCGATGCTCGGTGCCGCCACCGATCGCGCCGGACGGGTCGAGGTCGAGCCCGACCTGTCGATCGCCGGGCACCCGAACGTCTTCGCGGTCGGCGACGTCGCCCATGCCCGTTCCGCCGGCACGGACGTGCCCGGTGTCGCCCAGGGGGCCATCCAGGGCGGCGCCCACGTCGCCCGTGTCATCCGGGCCGACCTGGCCGGGACGGCCCGGCCGGTGTTCGCCTACCGGAACAAGGGTGAACTGGCCACGATCGGCCGGTCGTCGGCGGTCGGGACCATCGGGCGCCTGCAGCTGTCGGGATGGATCGCGTGGATGGCCTGGTGGTCGGTCCACATCTTCTTCCTCATCGACTTCCGGCGACGGCTCACCGTGCTCGCCAGTTGGTCGTGGGACTACTTCACGTTCTCGCGCGGCGCGCGACTGATCACCCAGCCCTGGCGGCCCCGCACTCGAGGCGGGTGAGTCAGGCGAGTCCGGCCGCAGCGGTGCCCATCAGGTCGAGGAAGTTGTCGCTGTAGAACTTCTGGCGAACGTCATCGGTGGCGTCGCCGAGGCTGCGTTCGAAGCGTTCGTAGGGCCGACGACCACCTTCGACGTGGGGATAGTCCGTGTTGAACAGCAACACGTCGGGGCCGATCTGCTCGGTGACCCAGCCGACGTCCTCGGTCGGATATGGCGTCACCCGGATCTGGCGCTGCACGAACTCGTCGGGCCGCATCGACAGCTTCTGCAGTCGCTCCTCGTGACGGCCGAATGCGTCCATCGCCGACTCCATCTGTTTCAGCCAGCTCGGCAGCCAGATGCACCCCTGCTCGATGACGCCGATCTTGAGGTCGGGGAAGCGATCGAGGACGCCGTCGAAGATCAGCGTGGCGAGCGTCTGCATCGGCGGGAAGGGGATGGCCATGTAGTCGACGGAGCGGAAGTTCTCCTCGCCGCCGTGGAAGTCGGCCGGGACAGGGAGGCCGTTGTCGAAGTACGCGGAATCGATCAGATCGCCGGTGCCGCCGACGTGGAACACGATCGGGATGCCTGCCTCCTCGGCTTGTCGCCAGACCGGGTCGAGCGCGATGTGCGACGGGGAATGGCCAGCGGGACAACCCGATGCGACGAGCAGCGCAGATGCACCCATCTCGATGGCCTCGCCCGCCATCTGCGACGCGCGATCGAAGTCGGCCAAGGGGACATAGCAGGTGGACAACAGGCGCGAGTCGACCGAGCAGAACTCGACCATGCCCCGGTTGTGGGCACGCGCCGCGCCGTAGGCGAGATCGAGATCCGACCCGTGCTCCCACTGGTACAGGCGGCTGTTGTGGAACGTGTTGAACAGCAGCTGGCTGCTGACCCCGATGTAGTCCAGTGCCCGAGGTCGATCCTCGGCGAGGAACGAGCCGGTCGCGGCGAAGTTCTTGCGGTTCATCACATCGACGTCTTCGCCGTTCAGGAACTCTGCGGAGCGGTGGCGGGCGGTCAGCCGATCGAACGCGTCGTCGATCCGGGCCTCGTCGCCGCCGTGATCTCCGTCACCTGTCTGTGCGAGTTCGTTGGCGTACCCGGGGCGGGCAATGCGTTCACGAATGTCAGGGTCGGCATGGTCGCGGAGCCAGTTCGGCGGCTCCATGATGTGGGCATCGGCATCGTGGACGACTCGATCAGCGATGTAGGCCATGGAACATTCTGTTCGATCTGCTCCACAGTGTTCGTATCGTTGTCAAATTCCCCCTGCAGGAGCTGCGATGAACAACGACGAGACCGACACCAATCACGACGCCGACAACGGCACCGACATCGACGTCGGTATCGACGCGGAGCCCGCCTCCGACGACGCGACCGTTCCGGACG
>JBAWHL010000327.1:0-5478 GCA_049593815.1 Ilumatobacteraceae bacterium
GACGACGCCGTCCACGACACCGACACCGAACCATCAGCCTCCGCCACCGCAGCAACATTGCGCGGCGTCGACGGATTCGACGTGTCCGCCGTCGGCGGCTCGACGAGCGTGACCATCACCGGCTCGGTCTTCCAGGACTCGTTGCCGGCCGCGTCGCGGGCAGCGACCTGCACGTACTGGTCGCCGAAGCCGACCCCGACCGTCGCAGCGGTCACGTCGCCGGCCACCGTTGCCAGGAGGGCACCGTTGACGTACACCACGTACCCGTCGATGCCGACGTCGTCGACCGATGCGGTCCACGTGGCGGTGACGCTCGGCCCGTCGACGTCGCCTGTGACGTTCAGATCGGTGGGCACGCTCGGTGCCGACACGTCGTCACCCCCGACATCGACCACTGCCGATGGGGTCTTCCACGACTGGTTGCCGGCGTTGTCGACGGCCTGCACCTGGAATGCGTGCGTGCCACGATCGAGACCGGCGACGAGCGTCGTGGTTTCCTCACCTGGGACCACGACGATCTGCTCACCGTTGCGGAACACGAGATAGCTCTCGACGACGACATCATCGGTCGATGCGGTCCAGTTGAGCGTCACGGTGTGATCGGGGTTGACGATCGCCTCGAGGTCCTGCGGCGTCGACGGCGGCAGGTTGTCCGCCGGGACAGCCACCGGAGTGGTCGCCGAACGGTTGCCGGTCGAGTCCACGGCGCGCACGAAGTAGCGATCGGCCGCGGTGCCCGACGGGTCGACGTAGGACGATCCGTAGACGAGCGGACTGACCACACGATCATTGCGCAGCACTTCGTATCCGATGTAGACCGCAGCGTTGTCGGTGGCCAGCCCCCAGCTGACGGTCACACCGCCATCGGCACGAATCGAGGCGAGTGCGTCGGTCGGGCTGGTCGGGGCGACGGCATCACGCTGACAGAACTTGGAGAAGCCCTCGAGGTACTGGCGTTGACCGTTGACGTAGGGCCCACCGAGCAAGTCGCCGCCGAACCACACGCAGCCGTCGACGTCGGGCTCGATCGCCCAGGTTCCCCAGCCATAGCCGGAGGCGATGCCGGGGACCCAGTCACGTTCGTATTCACGCGTCTCGACGTCGAACATCCCGATCCAGTTGAAGATGTCGGTTCGGGTGTAACCGGTGACGCCGGGCCAGAGCGTTGCGTCGCTGTAGACGTACGCGTTGGCGTGGCTGCCTTGGAGCACCTTGTCGCCGGCCTGCGACAGGACCTGCGTGTCCCCACCCTGGTCATGGGTGATGAAGCTCTTCAGGAGTGCGTAGTCGCCGGCGCGGTACACCTGCGTGTTGTGCTCCGAGCCACCCTGCCACACCTCGTCGCCGATCGGCAGCACGGCGAACTGGTACCGGTTGTTGCTGCTCGACCACACCGCTTCGGCGAGACCGGGCACGACGGAACCGTCGTCTGCGTCGACCGTACCGACGCTGCGGCGTTCGACACCGTTGATGCCATGGAAGCTGCCGACGAGTTGCACGCGTCCGTCGAGCGCGTCGATGTCGAAGGGAATGCCGTCGACGTTCGGACGGAAGGCGCGGTCGGGATCACCGTTGGCGACGGCGACTCGGGCGAGGCGCCCCACCGAGATGCTGCGCGACGGCCCAGCGATCCGGGTGAAGTTGCCCCCGACGTAGATCCAGTCGCCGTCCACGTCGATCGAACGCACGACGGAGCGGTCTCCGCCACCGGACATCGACGCAGTCCACGACTGGTCGACCGCACCCGTGATCGGATCGATCGCGGCGAGCGCGCTCGTGCCGGAGACGCCATCGATGTTGGTGAACTGACCAGCGACGATCAGCCGACCGTCCACGACCTCGAGGTCCCACACCGTCCCGTCGAGAATCGGGCGGAACGACGGGATCCACGCCCCCGTGGCCTTGTCGAAGGCGGCGAGGTAGGAATGCCGCACGAGTTCGCCGGTCGCAGCATCGCGCACGTCACGGAACTTGCCGCCGACGTAGATGCGATCGCCGAAGGGCTCGAGCGCGAGCACCGGTGAGGTCAGCTGGGTGAAGCTGTCGCCGACGTTCAAGATGCCACTCACGCCGCCGGCGATCTCCTCCGGCCGGTCGTCGAGCATCGGCGTCAGCGTCTGCTCCGGCAGACCCGAGTCGTCGATCGGTGCCGACACGGAGGTGGCCACCTGCGGGCGGATGAACATCTGGGTGAACGGGATCGCCTGGTTCTCGCGGTTGTACTCGTAGAGGTACGACGTCGAGTCGCGCTCGCCGTCGACCGAACCCCGGTAGGAGAAGCCCGCCTGGCGGCCGTGGCCGCTCCACGGGTAGGTGTACCAACCCTGCAGGTCGCTGGCGCCGCGGTTGCCCGAGCCGCTCTCGCCCCACATCTTGACGTTGGAGTCCTTGGTGTTCGAACCCGATCCGCTCTGCCCGTCGATCGAGAACGACGAGAGACGATGTCCGCCGCCGAGCGCCCACGACCACGACTCGAGATCCGCGAAGTTCCAACGCAGGTCCTGCCACTGCGTTCCGGACTTGTTCTCGGCGCGGCGCAGGCGGACGCCGTCGGTCAGATCCTTGACGTTGCCGCCGTCGAGCAGTCCGTCGATCGTCTCCGACGACAGCGCGGCGGGAGAGAACGCGGCGGGTCCCTCGGGATTGTCGCGAAGGTTCGCTGTGGTGGACTGCCCGTAGTCACGGAAGGTCCAGCCCTCACGGCCTCGACCGATCAGCACCCAGCCTCCCCCGTCGGTGGTCATGTCACAGTAGAACTGCTCGGGGCGCACGAGCGTCGTCGTGCGCAGCCAGTAGACACCGTCGACACTGCCTGGGTGCAGCTGCTTGATCTCCCAACACGATCCAGCCGCATCGGCCGCGCTGGTCCCCGAACCGACGCCGGATGCCGGAGCGGCGACCTGTGCCTCCGCCGGAGCAGCGGCCGAACCAACGATGGCGGCACCCGCCGCGAGGGCCGACGCAGCAGCAAGGGCCACCAGGGACCGGGCCCGCCGCCCAGTCCCTGATGTCGATCGAGTTCCGCCGTCGAATGCTCGGCTCCGCCGCATGTTCGTTCTCTCTTCGCCTTGATTCCACCGTGTGGATGCACCGGTGAGGGGTGATCTGACGTTAGGTCCACGATTTGCCCCGATACCACCAGCAGTGGTCAAGATCGAGCGAATTCCCACACTCTGCGTGGTCCCGGCATGTCGGAGCGCGGTCAGGCGGCCACCTGTGACCGATTTCGTCAGCAATGGCTCAAGCACCGCAGTACCGACGCCGAAACAGACACCATGAAGCAGGTCAACGCGCGTCGCCGCGACATCCCAGCGCGAACCGCGACCGCATGAGCACCTCGCTCCCCGAGAACACCTCAGTCGGACCCGTCGAAGCCTTCTGGCGGTTTCGAGCATGGACGGTCCCCATCACCGTCGTGCTGGGCCTTTTGGCCGGTCTGTTCGTCCTCGCCACCTCCGGCACGTCGACCGCGACCACCACGCTGTACCTGACCGATCCCCGCGGCACCCCGGTGTTCAGCGATGGCTCGAGCACCCAGGCCGACCTCAGCCGGTATGCCCGTCAGCGCGCCGAGTTCGCCGACTCCGCGGCCACCCACATCGCCGTGGTCGAGGCAATCGACGAGTTGCGCGCCGACGCCGACGCCGCCGGTGAGGACGGACCGACCGCCGAGACGATCGAGACGGTCGACGACATCCTCTCGACGGGGACGACATCGAGCTCCGATGTCCGTCTCGATTGCACCGCCGACTCGGCCGATCGGGCCCTACTCGTCTGCGACGAGGTCGTGGCCGCCTACCTCCGCCTGACGGAACAGGACACGACACAACGGGCGCAAGCGACCATCGACGCCTTCCTGCTCGAACGCGAGCGACTGGTCGAGTCGGAGGGTGGACAGAGCACGATCGACGAAATCGACCTCCAGATCGCCGAGGTCCGCTCGGAGGCGGCGCTGTTCGGCAGCGGCGTCGAGTTCGTGGATCCCGCCGAGGTCACCGAGGACGCACGGATCCTCCCGGCGCTCCAGTACACGATCGCCGCCCTGCTCTTCGCAGCATTCGCCATGGCGATCATCGCCTGGTTCCGAGCCGGCCGCCGCCCCGTGGTCACGACCAGTTCCGACGCGACCGCCACGCTCGACGCGCCGCTGCTCGGTGAGGTCACCGTCGCACCGATGCAGATCTTCGATCCGGTCGCCCCACCAGGAGCCGCGTATCAGCTCCTGGCCACCAGCCTCGGCGCCGTCCACCCCCAAGGTGGCGTCGTCCTCACGGCGACAGCCGTGCCCAGCCAGGACGCCGCCGAGACCGTCGCCCGACTCGCGGTCGCTGCCGCCCGAGAAGGCCGGCGCGTCCTCGTCGTCGACGGCAACCTGCGCGACCGACGGCTCAGCCGTCTGTTCGGCTTCGATCAGGCCATCGGCGGACTCACCGAGATGCTCGCCGGTCTGGCATCGCTGGACGACGTGCGCCGCATCGTCGGAGTCGGAGGCGAAGCGAGCCTCGATCTCATCACCGGCGGGCGATCCGTGGACGACCCGGCCGGCCTCTTCCGGTCCCAAGCGGCACGCGCCACCATGGGCACGCTGCGTGACCGCTACCAGCTCATTCTCGTCGACGTCCCACCGCTGCTCGCGGTCGCCGACGGGTCCGCACTCGCCGGCGAGTCCGACGGCGTCGTCCTCATCGTCGAGCGCGGCACCGCATCGACAGACCTCGAGATCGTCCGGCAACGCCTCGACGTGCTCCGGTCGAACCTGATCGGCGTCGTCTACGACCACCGGTCCACCGACCACGGGTCTTGATCATGGGCCGACGGCCACTCGGAGCGATCGTCTCGCAGATGATCGTGGCGGCGTCGAGCCTCGTGCTCTCGCTCATTGCCCTGCGTGAGCTCGGCGCAGCCGGTCTCGGCACGTTCAGCCTGCTGTTCGGCATCCTCATCACCGCCAACTCGATTCAGACCGGGTGGGTCGGCGATTCGCTCACCGTGCTCGACCGATTCGATCCGGGCATTCGGCGCGCACTGTTCCAGTCGCAATACGCCGCGGTGGCCCTCATCGGCACGATCACCGCGTCGTTGGCAACGCTCGTTGGTGGCGTCGACACCAGTACGGCGATCCTCTTCGGCATCGCGTCCACTGCGTGGGCGGTCGAGGAGACGATGCGTCGTCTCCTGATCGCCCGACGAGAGTTCTGGCAGTTGGTCGTCAACGACGGAGCGTTCGCCATCGGCGCATTCGGGTTGTTGGCGTTCGTGCGGTTCTCCGGATCCGAGCTCACGATCCTGACGATGGTCGCCGCGTTGCTCGCCGGGGCGATCGTGGCGATCGGTGCCGCCACCGTGCAACTCCCCCGAATCGAACTCGTCCGCGGCCCGAGCGCACCCTCGCGTCTGCGAGAACTCGCTTCGTTCGCGAGCTGGCGCGCCATCCAGGTCGGGCTCCGACCCGGCAGCCTCGCGCTCGTCCGTGCCGCC
>JBAWHL010000328.1:0-2631 GCA_049593815.1 Ilumatobacteraceae bacterium
GGGCCCTCCCCGCACCCCCTCCCGGTCGATCAGGAACGAGAGCATCAGAATGGGCCCCAACACGCGCGAACAGGCGATCACGGAGATCACGAACCGTTCAGCAGTCCCGACGGAGACGGGGGGTCCGCTCAGCCAGATCTGGGCGACGGATGTGTTCAGCCTGGCGACGATGGAGGAGTGCCTCTCGAAGAACGCGTTCAAGGCCATGCGGCAGACGGTGCAGACCGGCGCCCCGCTCGACCCGGCGACCGCGGACATCGTCGCCGCCGCCATGAAGGACTGGGCGCTCGGCAAGGGAGTGAAGTTCTTCTCCCATGTGTTCTTCCCGCTGACCAACATCACAGCGGAGAAGCACGACGGGTTCATCGTCACCACCTCCGACGGTCGGGCGATCACCGAGTTCACCGGCAGCCTGCTGATCAAGGGGGAGCCCGACGGGTCGTCGTTCCCGGTCGGCAGCCTGCGCATGACCAACGAGGCGCGCGGCTACACGGCCTGGGACCCGACCAGCCCCGTCTACGTCGTGCACACCCCCAACGGCTCGACGCTCATGATCCCCAGTGTCTTCGTGTCGTGGACCGGCGAGTCGCTCGACAAGAAGATTCCGCTGCTGCGCTCCAACCACGCGATGGACACCGCGGCTCGGCGTGTGCTCACCCTCATGGGGGAGACCGAGATCGACACGCTCAACGCGAGTTGCGGCGCCGAGCAGGAGTACTTCCTCGTCGACGCCCACTTCGCCAACAGCCGGCCCGACCTGTTGCTCACGGGACGGACCCTGTTCGGCGCGCCGTCGCCGAAGGGCCAGGAATTCGACGACCACTACTTCGGTGCGATCCCGGAACGGGTCCAGGTCTTCATGCAGGACTTCGAGGACAAGCTCTTCCGCCTCGGCATCCCGGCCAAGACCCACCACAACGAGGTCGCTCCCGGTCAGTTCGAGATCGCGCCGTACTACGAAGCCGCCAACGTGGCCGCCGACCACCAGCAGCTGTTGATGACGGTGATGAAGGCGACCGCCAAGGCGCACGGCTTCATCTGCCTGTTCCACGAGAAGCCCTTCGCCGGGGTCAACGGCTCGGGAAAGCACGTCAACTGGTCCGTCGGCAACGCGACCCAGGGGAACCTGCTCGACCCCGGTCACTCGCCCCACGAGAACCTCAACTTCCTGCTGTTCTGTGGCGCGGTCATCCGCGGGGTGCACCTCTTCGGTCCGCTGCTGCGCGCCGTCATCGCGTCCGCCGCGAACGATCACCGGCTGGGCGCCAACGAGGCGCCACCGGCGATCCTGTCGTTGTATCTCGGTGACCAGCTCGAAGCGGTGTTCAACGACATTCGTCAGGGCAACCCGACCGACCTCGCTCACGGCGGGGTCATGGACCTCGGCCTGGCGCAGATTCTGAACTTCACCCGAGATCCCGGCGACCGCAACCGCACGTCACCGTTCGCGTTCACGGGCAATCGCTTCGAGTTCCGCGCCGTCGGATCGTCCCACTCGGTGTCGGGTCCCCTGGTCGCGATGAACACGATGCTGGCCGACTCGCTCGACTGGATCGCCGACAAGCTCGAATCGGAGCTGTCGGCCGGGGCGTCACAGCTCACCGCGGTGGCGACGGTGCTCAAGGAACTGATGACCCTGCACGGCGACGTCATCTTCGGTGGCGACGGCTACTCCGAGGAGTGGCATCGCGTCGCGGTCGAAGAGCGCGGGCTCCGCAATCTGCCGACTGCCGCGGATGCGCTGCCGGTGTTGCAGGACGATGACGTCATCGCGTTGTTCGAGCGCACGGGGGTGTTGTCGGCTGCCGAACTCGAGAGCCGATACGAGGTGTACGCGGAGCAGTACATCATGTCGATCGGCGTCGAGTCGAGGCTCGCGGCCGACATGGCCAAGACGCTGATCTACCCGGCAGCGATCTCGTACCTGTCCGAAGTCACCTCGGCGATCGGTGCCGCGTCGCTGGCGGGCATCGAGATGGACGCCACCGTGGCAACGTCGATTGCCGAGGACGCGAACGCGCTGCTGGCGGCGGCGAACGAACTCCAAGAAGCGGTTGCAGTGGACGACTTCGACACACCTGCGCAGCACATGCGGTACTGCGCCGACACGTTGCGTCCGCTCATGGACAGCGTCCGGGAGCACGCCGACTCGCTGGAGATGCAGGTCGCCGACCGGCACTGGCCGCTGCCCAAGTACCGCGAGATGTTGTTCATCAAGTGACCGAGTCGGCGTCGGACTACTTCTTCTTGGCGGCGGCCTTCTCGAGTCGCTTGGCGGTCCGGCCGATCGGTTCGATCTGACGCTTGTCGAGGTCGCCGATCTCGGCGCCGTTCTCGAACAGGACGCGATAGCGCTGCCAGTTGAAGCCGTTGGCCAGGATGACCTTGCCCTCGGTCCCAACGGGCACACCGTGGATCTCCACGATCGTGCGGACCTTGTCGTTCATCCGCAGGGCGAGTTGATCGGCGTGCGGTGTGGCGAGAGCGTGCGGCTTCCAGTACTCCATCACCCCCATTCTGGCCGCTCGGAGCCCAAACGCGCGACTTCGTGTTCGGTTCCGGAGGCTGGGAAGGTCTGCGGGGTCGGGTCCGGAACGACCGCCAGTACACTCGCTGGCCTGTGAAGAGTTC
>JBAWHL010000329.1:0-1855 GCA_049593815.1 Ilumatobacteraceae bacterium
GTCTTGCCGGTGCCGCCCACGCCGATCAAGGTCACCAATCGATGTTCGGCCACGGTGTCGATCACCGCCGACAGTTCGGCGACGCGACCGACGAAGGGGGTCAGCTCGAGCGGCAGGTTGCCCTTCCGTGCCGTCGCCACCCGCAGCGACGCAAACTCCTCCGTGCCCACCTGCGAGATGCGCGCCGGTGAGGCGAGCCCTCTGAGCCGGTGTTCGCCCAGGTCCTGGTGCTCTACCTCGGGCGTCAGTTCAGCGGTCGCTGAGGACAACAGGATCTGACCGCCGTGGCCGGCATCCATGATGCGCGCGGCCCGGTTCAGCGTCGAGCCGAAGTAGTCGCCGCCGCGCAGCTCGGCGTCACCGGTGTGCACGCCCATGCGCACCGGCAACGTCACCTGGGCCTGCGCGTCGATTGCCGCCGACACCGCGTCGGACGCGGAGGCGAACGCGGCGCACACGCCGTCGCCGGTGTGCTTGAACACGACCCCGCCGTGTGCCTCGATCGCTCCCCGCAGCACCGAGTCGTGCGCGGCGAGTTCCTTGGCCATCGCGTCCTCGTCGTTCGCCCACCGTTCCGTCGAGCCCTCGATGTCGGTGAACAGGAACGTGACGGTGCCGGTCGGGAGCGCCACGGCAGGAGCCGCGTCTGCCAGGAGCTCGGACTCGAGGTCACGCAACTCGTTCGACGGGTCGAGCCCGGTGTCCTCGCGCAGCACGGTCCGGAAGCGCTGATACGCGCGGAGCGCGTCGACGCGCCGTCCGGACGCATCGAGCGCCCGCATCAGTAGACCGACCGGACGCTCGCGGTACGGGTGCTCGCCGACGTGGTGCTCGAGGATGTCGACCGCTTCGCCCGAACGCCCCAGGTCGATCAGCGTCGCGGCCAGATCCTCGTGCGCTCCTGCCCGGGCGAGGTCGAGCCGGTTCGCGGTCGCGATCGCCCACTCCTCGTCGGCCAGTTCGCCGAAGGCCCGTCCTCGCCAGAGCGCCAGCGCCGCCGTCAACGCCCCGACGCGCGCCTCGGCGGGAGCGGAGCGGGCACGTTCCAGCAGCATCTCGAACCTTGCCGCGTCGAGCTCGTCGGTACCCGTCGCCAATCGGTAGCCGCTGTCACCCGACTCCAACCGATCGCCCAAGACCTTGCGGACCCGCGACACGGCAGTGCGAACTGTCGAACCTTCGGTATTGCCGTCGGCGACGTATTCCGCGAGGCGCGACGACGACACGGCCTGACCGGCGGATGCCGCCAGGATCCCGACGAGTCGCCTCAGCTGCGGCGACAACGGTTGGACTCTGTCGCCGTCGGCGACCCGTATCGGCCCCAGAATCTCGACTCGCACAGCGTCCTTCTCGCTCATGGCGGCAACGATCGCCGCCAACCGTCACGGTCGCGTCACCGTAGTCGCGGGATCTCGTGACGTCGCCGTGACATCGCATCCGCACGATGGCGGTGCCGGTCGCACCAGGGCGTCCCGCACCGAGGAAAGGACAGGACATGAACGACATCGTCGTCGGCATCGACCGATCGGAGACCGCCGCCGTTGCGCTGGACAAGGCTGCCTCGCTGGCCTCTGCCCTGCGGGCGAACCTGCACATCGTGACCTGCGTCGACCGCAGTGCGCCGGTTGACATGCACGTCGGGAGCGATCACTTCCACGTCGATCGGCTCGGCGACGCAGCGCAGTTCCTGGAGGGTGCCGCTCGCCGGGTGGGGGCGGCGGACGCGAGCACGGTCGCTGTCGGTCTCGGGGACCCGGCCGCGTTCCTGTGTGAGGAGGCCGATCGTCTGCGCGCCCGGCTGATCGTGGTCGGCAACCAGCGCGTCCAGAGCGTGGCCCGTGTGCTCGGCGCTGTC
>JBAWHL010000330.1:0-4287 GCA_049593815.1 Ilumatobacteraceae bacterium
GCCAACTCGAGGCCGCCCGGCTGATCGTCGCCCCCGTCCTCACGATCATCAGCGGTGCAGGCATCTTCTTCCTCCCGACCTACACCGACCAGGTGAAGCGACGTGTGCCGTTCCAGCCGGCCGTCGGCCGAGCCATGCTGGCGATCGGCAGCGTGACCGCCGCGTACGGCGCCATCGCACTGATCGCACGCGAACCGCTGGTGCGCGCGCTCACCGCCGGCGACGTCGCCGTGAGCTCGGTCGCCATCGCGTCGTGGATCCTGTTCGTCATGTTCTTCGGCGCTGGGCTGCCGGTCGGCGGGGCCACCGTCGCGCTGGGTCACGCGCGGCGCACCTTCGTCCTGCGATCCATCGACGCCGGCGTCGGCGTGGGGCTGGCCGCGGCGTTCGCCGCCGCCGGATGGATCGAGGCGGTCCCGGCCGGTCTCGCCGTCGGCGCCCTCGTCGGTGCCGTGCTGTTGCTGCGGGCTCTGCGGCGTGAGCCTCCCTGGACCGACGTCGAGCGCACCGGCGTGGACGACGAGCGACCGAACCCATTGGTCGAGGCGACCGCGCTCACCGCCGAGGCATCCGCTCCCTTGGCGCCGGCGCATTGGCGATGGGCCGGGTCCACCGACGACGGCCCTCCCGCTGTGCCGCGGACCACGGCATCCACCCGTCTCGATGCCCCGGCACTCCCCCCGATCCCCGTCCGCACGAGCCGACGCACGGCCCGACGAACCCGGCGACGCCTGGTCGATCGCGGAGAGCTGTTGTGGATCGTGCCGCTCGTGCTCATCGTCGCGGTCGAGTACAAGTTGCGACGTCGCGACATCGACGGGGCACTCACCGGTTCGATCGACCCGATGATCGCCGCCGAACTCGGCATCGTCGGGCTCATCGGCATCTGGTCGCTGACTCGTCTGATCCCGTCCAGACCACGCATCGAGCCGCTCATGATGCTGATGTGGGGATACATCCTGACCACCGCGGTGAGCGCGCTGTATTCGATCTTCCCGATGCTCGCCCTGGCCCGCGCCGTCGAACTGATCATCATCGGCACCGTGATCCAGTTGGTCTCGGCGGAGGGCACGCTCTCGACGATCTCCCGGTTCCTGCACGGCTGGATCGCGCTCATCAGCTTGTCGATCGTCGCCGGACTCGCCTACGTCGCCCCGACGACCGGTCCGCAGGAGGGCCGTTTCACCTGGTTCTCGGTCCACAGCGTCACCGCCGGATCGATGTTCGCGGCATCCGTTCCGCTGCTCTTCGGGCTGTGGCTGACCGCCGGCCGACAGGCCCTCCCCTGGCCACGTTGGGTGTACGCCACCCTGTTCGCCGTGCACGTCGTGTTCCTGATGCTCACCCGCACACGCGGTTCGATCGGCGGAGCGATCGTCGCCGTCGCCGTCATGGCCTGGTTGTCGTCGGGTCGACGTGCCCGCCCCGAACTCGTGCTCGGCAGCCTCGTCGTCGGCGGAGGCGTCGCGCTCGCCCTCGGCCGCCCCGTCCTCGAGTTCCTGACGCGCGGCGAGACGGTCGACCAACTCGGCACGTTCAATCGTCGAACCGAGATCTGGTCGCTGGCGTGGGACTCGTTCAAGGAGAATCCGATCTTCGGACTCGGCTTCAACTCTGCCAAGGGCGTGTTCTTCGACGAGACCGGACTGGGTGGTGCGCACAACTCGGTGATCAACGTGATGATCGACGTCGGCCTCGTCGGGTTGGCGTGGTGGACGGCGCTGGTCGTCGCCTCCCTCATCCTGCTCGGCCGCCTCCGCGGCATCGAACGGCGCTCACAGGTCCTGCTCCCGGGAGCGACCGGCACCGCTCGGTCCGACGAACTGATCATCCTCGGCGTCTTCGTCGCCCTCCTGATCAACAGCATCACCACCGAAGGGCTCGGGTCCGGGGTCAACGTGATGGCGATCTGGCTGTTCGTCAGTGCGGCCTGGCTGACGATCCTCGATCGGGATCAGCGCACCCGACGAGCGCAGCTCGACGACCGCTCAGCGAGTCGGCGCGAGTTGCGACGCGAAGTACGGGATCGTCAGCCCGAGACCGTCGCGTAGGGCGACGTCCGGCGACCAGCCCAATCGCTCGCGTGCGAGCGAGATGTCCGGCTGGCGTTGTTGTGGATCGTCGCTCGGAAGCGGCCGGTGGTCGATCCCGCCGGTCGACCCGGTCAGTTCGATCACCAGGTCGGCGAGTTCCAACATCGTGAACTCGACCGGATTGCCGATGTTCACCGGTCCCGGCTCGTCGCTGTCGAGCAACGCCAGGAATCCACGCACCTCGTCGGCGACGTAGCAGAAACTGCGGGTCTGGGTCCCGTCCCCGTAGATCGTCAGCGCCTCGCCGCGCAGCGCCTGGACGATGAAGTTGGAGACGACCCGCCCGTCATCGACCTGCATCCGCGGACCGTAGGTGTTGAAGATCCGCACGATCCGCGTGTCGGTTCCATACGTGCGTCGGTAGGCCGCGGTCAAGGCCTCGGAGAAGCGTTTCGCCTCGTCGTAGACGCTGCGTTCGCCGATCGGGTTCACATGGCCCCAGTAGCTCTCCTGCTGCGGGTGGACCAGCGGGTCGCCGTACACCTCGCTCGTGGACGCCATGAAGAACCGGGCGTCGTTCGCCCGGGCCAGGTCGAGGAGGTTGCGCGTGCCGACGCTGCCGACCGCGAGGGTCTCGAGCGGGAGCGCGAGGTAGTCCTTCGGCGATGCGGGGCTGGCGAGGTTCATCACCGCGTCGACGGTGCCATCGACCGGGAGGGCCTCGCCCTCGGAGATGTCGTGCTCGACGAACGTGAAGGCGTCGTTGCTCACGAGATGAGCGACGTTCGCCGCCGAGCCGGTCACGCAGTTGTCGATGCAGACGACCTCGTCGCCGCGTTCGACCAGGGAGTCACACAGATGCGAGCCGAGAAAGCCCGCTCCTCCGGCGACGACGACACGCATCAGCGACGACCGACACCCTCGTACTCGAGGCCAGCCTCACGCACGAGCGCCGGGTCGAGCAGGTTGCGCGTGTCGACGATGGTCACCGCACGCCCGACGCGCGCGGCGAGCGCCACGAGGTCGAGCTTCGAGAACTCGGGCCATTCGGTGAAGATCATGATCACGTCGGCGCCGTCGGCGACCGCCAGCGCGTCGTCGACCAGGTCGATGCCGTCGAGTGAGACCGCCTGATGCGCGGTGAGGTCACCCGTCGTCGTTGGATCGAATCCCCGCACCCGAGCACCGCGCTCACGCAGGACCTCGATGATCGACAACGCCGGGGACTCGCGCAGGTCGTCGGTTCCGGCCTTGAATGTCAAGCCGAGCGCCCCGACGGTGAGCCCCGACAGGTCGCCGTCGGGGCGGCCCACTGCTCGCTCGACCTTGGTGACCATCCGCTCGAGCTGTTCGTCGTTGACGTCGATCACGCCGCGCATCATCGTGAAGTTGTAGCCGTGGTCCTCGGCGATCTTGACCAGCGCCCGAGAGTCCTTCGGGAAACAACTGCCACCCCAGCCGGGTCCGGGACGAAGGAACTGTCGACCGATGCGCTCGTCGGAGCCGATGCCCTCGACGACAGCAGCCACATCGGCCCCCACCGCCTCGCACATCGCCGCGACCGCGTTCACGAAGCTGATCTTCATCGCGAGGAAACCGTTCGCGGCGTACTTGATCGTCTCCGCCGACGCTGGGTCGGTGATGAGAATCGGCGTGTCGATGGTCGCGTAGAGGTCGGCGACCTGCTCGGCGGCACCACGATCCGCACTGCCGATGACGACGCGATCCGGCTGCAGGAAGTCGTGCACCGCGGTGCCCTCGCGCAAGAACTCCGGGTTCGACACCACATGGACGTCGGGTCGTTGCAGCACCCGTTCGACGGCGATCGTCGAACCGACGGGCACGGTCGACTTGTTGACGACCACGGCACCCGGTTTGAGGACTGACGCGATCTGTCCTGCGGCCTGCTCGATGTATGACAGATCGGCGCTGCCGTCGTCGCCCTGAGGTGTCGGCACGCACAGGAACACGATGTCCGCATCGGCCGCGGCCGCTTCCGCGCCGAGGACGAACTCCAGCCGGCCGGCAGCTCGGGCGTCGTTGACGATCGTTTCGAGGCCCTCCTCGACGATCGGGATGTGCCCGTCGTTGAGCAGATCGACCTTGCGCTGGTCGATGTCGCCGCAGACGACATGATGACCGATGTGGGCGAAACAGGCGCCGGTCGTGAGACCGACGTAGCCGGTTCCGACCACGCCGAGGCGAACGGGCGAAGGTGACATCTCACGAACGTTATCGGTCCATCTCCTCGGCC
>JBAWHL010000331.1:0-2002 GCA_049593815.1 Ilumatobacteraceae bacterium
ACGGCGATGGGCGTCGCAGAGAAGCTCGCCGCTGGGCCGGTCGACGCGACGCGGATGACCAAGCGTGCGCTCAACCATTGGATCCGCCAGTCGTTGCCGAACTTCGAGGCGTCGCTCGCCTACGAGATGCTCAACTTCCTCGGACCCGATGCCGCCGAGGGGCTCGCCGCGCTCCAGGAGAAGCGACGCCCGAACTTCTCGACAGCGACCATTGACTCGGAGGTGCTGCAGTGAATGTCGATCTCTCCGCTGAGCTGGCGCTCGCACTCGAGATCGCCCACGAGGTCGACGCGTTCACCCTGCCACGCTTCCACGAAGCGGACTTCCTGATCGACTGGAAGCGGAACCAGACCGAGGTGACCGAGATCGACCGCCAGGCGGAGACCATGATCGTCGAGCGCCTTGCTGCCGCGCGACCGGATCATGCGGTGTACGGGGAGGAACACGGAGCTGCCGGCCCCGATGATTCGCCGTGGCAGTGGGTGATCGATCCGATCGACGGGACGTCGGGTTTCGTGCGGGGCGTGCCGATCTGGGCGACGCTGATCGCGCTGACACACGCCGACCACGGGCCGGTGATGGGTGTCGTGTCGGCGCCGGCCCTCGGCCGTCGTTGGTGGGGTGGGCTCGAACTCGGCGCGTCCATGTCGGTGTTCGGCGAGGAGCGGCCGATCGTGGTGTCGACGGTGAATGATCTCGCGGAGGCGCAGGTGAGCATCACGCACAGCGCCGGTTGGGATCGCCTCGGGCTGACGCCGGCGCTGGTCCGGTTGCAGCAGCGTGCTCGCCGGTCGCGCGGCATCGGCGACTTCTGGCAACACATGCTCGTCGCCGAGGGAGCGATGGACGTGGCGGTCGACGCGGTCGGCGTCGCCCCGTACGACATCGCCGCGGTCCAACCGATCGTCGAGGCGGCCGGTGGCAAGTTGACCGACCGTCACGGCGAGTCGACCCACGCCCACGACACGGCGATCAGCACCAACCGCCTCCTCCACGACGAGATCATCGCCGCCCTCGCCCCCTGATCCCGAATCGGAGCGGTGGCGGCGAGCGGGTACCGTTGCACCCCATGTCGTCCGACGAATCAACGCCCGACGTGGCGCCCGAGACTGTTGCGATCACTGCGGGACGTGGTTGCAGCGGGTCGTCGCTGGCGCCGACGTTGTGGGCGTCGAGCGTGTGGGAGTCGGAGAGCCTGGACGATGCCCGTCGGCGGGCCACAGCGGTTCGCCACGACGACTTCTACAGCCGGTATTCGAACCCGACGGTTCGTTCATTCGAGAACGCGATGGCCGAGCTCGAGGGCGCCGAGGAGGCGCTGGCGTTCGCATCCGGGATGGGCGCTCTCGCGTCGACCGTGTTCGCGCTGTGGTCCACGGGTAGCCACATCGTGGCCCAACGGCAGCTGTACGCGGGAACGCTCGCGTTCCTCCAGGGTCCGTGTCGGCGTATGGGGATCGAGGTCACCTTCGTCGACGTGACCGAGCCCGGAGCCTTCACGGCGGCGGTCGAACCGGGTCGCACGATGCTGGTACTTGCAGAGTCTCCGTCGAACCCGCGCCTCGAGCTGGCTGACCTCGACGAACTCGGCTCGATCAAGGGCCCATTCACTGTGGTCGACTCCACGTTCTCGACGCCGCTCGGCCAGCAGCCGCTCGCGCACGGTGTAGACATCGCGTTGCATTCGGCGACGAAGGGGATCGCCGGCCACAACGACGCCACGCTCGGCGTGATCTCAGGCGACTCCGATCTGCTCGACGAAGTGTGGGCGTACTCGGTCCTCCACGGCGCCACGGCGTCACCCTTCGACGCACTCAACGCCCTGCGCGGCATCCGCACGCTCGGCGTCCGAACCCGCCAACAGAACGAATCGGCGCGGTCGCTCGCCGTCACGCTGGCCGACCACCCCGAGGTTCGGGCGGTGCACTACCCGGGGCTGAGCGAACACCCGCAGCACGATCTGGCCACGAAGCAGCTCCGCCAGTACGGCACGGTGTTGTCG
>JBAWHL010000332.1:0-3789 GCA_049593815.1 Ilumatobacteraceae bacterium
GCGTTCCCCCCGGCGTCGTCGACGACGACGCACTCCTGGCCGGGGTCGACCCCGGCCAGGTCGACAGTTACGCCGGGTCGCTCGTCGGGAACGACGGTGATGCCGATCCGACCCCCGTGCGCGCCGACTGGGTGAGCCTCCTGAGCCTGCACCACGAGAACTGGCCGATGCCGAACGGCAACGTGCTCGCGTTGTCGACGACGACGCACGAACTCACGAACGACCAGCGCGCCGTGCTGTGCCCTGGCGACCCCATCGAGTTCGACGTCATCAGCGACGTGATCGTGGAGTACGAACCGGACGGAACGGTGCTGCGCACCTGGGACCTCTGGGACGCAATCGACGTGATGGAGTTCCCCGGGTCGGTCATGTGCGAGGACGACAGTCTGTTCGCGGAGCCCGAACACCGCGACTGGACGCACGCGAACAGCGTCGTGTACGACCCGGATCGCGATGTGGTGATCACGTCGGTGCGCCACACGGACCAGATCATCGCCTTGGATCACCTCGACGATCTCGGCCCACAGCAGAGCGTGCGCTGGGTTCTCGGCGCTGGAGCCACCATGCCGCTCGACGGCGAGCCCACCTACCATCAGCACGCGGTCGAGGTGACCGATGACGGCGCGCTGATCGTGTTCGACAACGGCAATGGCCGACCGGGAACGTCGCCGGACGATCCCGACAACCTGCCGTACAGCCGCGCCGTCGTCTTCGACGTCGACGACCAGGGCACCGATCCGGCCGAGTGGTCAGCGACGCAGCGGTGGGAGTACCGGATGGACGATGACGGATCGCCGGTGTTCGCGAGCTTCATCAGCGACGCGGACGTGTTGGCGAACGGCAACGTCCTGATCACGTTCGGTGGCATCGGCACGTTCCCCGCCAACGACGTCGATCCTCTCGGATTGATCGTGGTCGAGGTCGTCCCGACTGGTGAATCCGGCGGCGACACGGTGATGGAGCTCCGCTCCGTCCTTCCCGAGACCGCGTATCGCGCCGAGCGGATCGAGTCCTTCTACGTCGGTCCCGACTGGGAACCGGCCGCCGCCGACTGACCCCGAGCCGCCGTCAGCCGTCGGTCAGCCGTCCCCGTGCCGTCGCCGGCCGCCGGCCGCGGATGGCGAGCGCCGTGCGATGTCCCGATGGCCCAGTCCGGGCTCGGATTCGGTCGGTTCAGAGCGGACTGGCGTCGCAGGTGACGAGTCGCCAGTCCAGTCGCGTCCAGTCCTTCTCGCCCGGGAACGTGCCCGACACCGTCGACGGGTCGGCCGCCAGACCGCTGTCGGCGAGGATCTCGGCGCAGCGGATCTCACGGATCTCACGGATCGTGTCGTCGCCCGGGAACGGTCCGTCGTCGAGATCGAACGATCCGAGGTGCATCAGCGCGCCGGGCTCGGCGCAATCGACTGGCGTACCGAACGCGAACGCCTCCTCGCCGAGCACGAAGCAGGAACCGATCTCCATCTCGTTGACCACGGCGACGTCGTTGAGGGCAGCGTCCCATCCGATGTCGGCGACCAGGCCCAGCAGGATCTCGTCGCCATTGGTCGTCAGGAAGCACTCCAGGTCGCCGACGACGGGTCCGCCGAGCTCGGCGTCGGCGAGGAAGCCGACGCTCGCTCCCGGCACGTCGACCGCCCGCCCCAGGAATTCCTCGACCACCGGACGACACGCCGCAGTCAGCACGTCGCCGGCCTCGGTGATGTCGTCGGGCAGTGTGTCGACGGGTGACTCGACGGTGCCGACGAACTCGCTGCCATGCGGCTCGTCACACGGCACCGGCGGGAACTGCTCGTCGCCGCGTCCTGCGCAGTTGGAGACCTCCTCTGCACCGCTCTCTGCATCGCTGCCGGCGCCGTCGTCGACCAGCACCCGTGTCTTGCAGATGATCGTGCGCTGGTCGAACGCCAGGACGAACTGCAGATCGGGATAGGTGAGTGACAGGTCGTCACCGATCAGTTCGAACGGGGGGTCGCCCCACACCGGGTCGCAGAGGTCGACCGCCGCGTCGATCACGGCGTCCTCGTCCGCGTAGTCGTCGTCGGGCAATGTCTCGATGGACAGGATCTGCGTCGCCCCGTCCTCGTCGCACTCGGCCTCGCGAACGATGTCGTGACCGTCGGGGGTGACCACGACGTAACACGACCCGGGCTCGAGGTCGACCACGAACACGTTGTCACCGATCGCCGCGTCCAGTCCGACCTCTCGAATCGAGGCCCGCAGACCGCCGAGGGTGGTGGTCGTCGCGTAACAGGCCATGCGGTCCTCCGACGGCGGGGAGGTGATGTCGTTGCCGACGCCGACGTCGAGACCGAACGTGTCGAGTGAGCGGCCCGTCAGGCTCTCGACCGCGTCGCGACACGCCTGCAGGCGTGCCACCTGCACCTCCATCTCGTCGCCGGACGCCTCCGGCCGATCGACGATCGCTGCCAGTTCCGCGTCATGTGGCCCGTCGCAGGGCATCTCTCGGAACCGGCCCTCGTCGGGTTCGATCGCACAGTACGGCGCGATCGCGTCATCGGCGGGGGTCGTGGCTTCTGCGGCCGTGCCGTCGGACGCTGGCTCGGTCGTTGCGTCGCCGCTGCTCCCGCCACCGCAGGAGGCGAGGACCGAACAGATCACGACAACGGTGGCAACCCTGCTCAACGAGACGCTCATCGTCCGAACGGTAGGAGGCCGCCGCTAACCGCTGCGTAACCACCATGACCGCAGGCGAGCGGGAGACCTCCGACGAGGCCGACTGCCGACCAGGGACGGCGTTCTGGGACAATCGAGGTCGTGGCATCCATCGACACTCCACGTGACCGCCAGGCGCACCCCGACGACACCGACGACATCGACGCACGACGTGCATACCTGGCCGAGAACAACGGGATCGTCGGACTGGAGATCCTCGAACCCAGCGAGGTCGAGCGCGCCGTTCGGCTGTTCCATCGAGACGGATTCGTCGTCGTACGCGACGCCCTCGACGCCGACCAGACCGCCTTCCTCCGGGCCGGCGTTCACGAGGTCGTCGACGACATCGTCGCGCTCGATGCCGACCGGAACGGAAACCGCGGATCGCATCGCTACTCCTTCGGCGGGTCGAGCATGACGCGCAGCATGCTGCACCGACCCGAGTGGCAGATGCTCGTGGACCTCCCGGCGGTCACACCGATCCTCACGGCGATCTTCGGGTCCGCCGACTACCTGGTGCGTGCCGGCAGCGGCGACTTCTGCCTCCCCGGCGCGGTCGAGTATCAACCGCTCCACTCGGACATGGGCGACTTCGTCGATGCGGCGACCACACCGTTCAGCTCGTTCGCGGACCCTCGGGGACATCTGTCGACGCGCGATCTTCCGTGCCCGTACGTGTGCGTGAACTTCATGCCGACCGACATGACGCGCCTCAACGGGCCCACGCGCCAGATCCCGGGCAGCCAGCACTCGCGTGCGCCGATCCCGCGCCGATCCGAAGAGCCGGAATGGATGCGTCTGAGCACGGTGTGTCCCGCGCCGGCGGGTTCGGTCCAGATTCGCGACGTCCGAGCGTGGCACGGCGGTACGCCGAACCTCTCCGACGAGGTGCGGGCGATCCCGAACGTGGAGTACTACGCGCCGTGGTTCCGCGAGCCGATGCTGCCCGGAATCTCCCACGCCGACCACGCCCGCCTCTCGGGACACGCACAACATCTGACGCGTTACGTCGTGGCCGACTCCGCCGACACACTCGACACCGGCTACACGTTGACGCCGCCACGCTGATCGTCGGCGATGTCATCGTGTCATCGTGTCGGCATCGTGTCGGCC
>JBAWHL010000333.1:0-4956 GCA_049593815.1 Ilumatobacteraceae bacterium
CACCCCACCCCTCGACCGCAGCTCCGATCTCGGGGCGAACCGATTTCGCTGAGGTCGAGTTCGAGTTCACCAACGTAGTCCACCGTGTCCGCGAGGACCCGCGGGTCACGCTGCCGTACACGCCCCAGCAGTGGGATCGCATCGACGGGTTGGGCGAGGACATCGACGAACGGCTCGAGGCCGGCGACGTCCGCCTGACGATGGGTGGCGAACCGACCTTCGTCTCGATCGACGACATGGAGGGCGCCGAGTGGAACACGGCCGCCGACGGTGAGGCCAAGCGAGCTCTTGCACTGGAGCTCGCGATGCGGCTGCGTGATCGGTTCGGCCCCGGTGGACTGATCCAGCACGGCCAGGGCAAGTGGTATCCAGGCGAACCGCTTCCCCGATGGCAGATCGGCATCGTGTGGCGCGGCGACGGCGCACCGCTCTGGCAGCGGACCGACCTGCTCGCCGACCCGACCGCCGCGGGCACGTCCACCATCGACGATGCCCGTCGCGTTGCTCATGGTGTCGCGGCGCGATTCGGTCTCGACGCCGAACGGTGCATCGAGGCACACGAGGATCCGATCGACCAGGTCTGGCGCGAAGCCCGGCTGCCCGACGGCGACCCGCCCGAACTCGATGCCGAGCCTTCCGACGACATCGCCGATCCCGACGCCCGAGTTCGCCTCGTCGAACGACTGCGTGGACCGGTCGCCGACCCCGTCGGGTTCGTCATGCCGTTGCATCCCTCACCCGACGGCCACGGCTGGCGGACGACGACGTGGAACCTGCGGCGCGGACGGCTCTACCTGATTCCGGGTGACTCCCCCGTCGGGCTGCGGCTGCCGCTCGACTCGCTCACGTGGTCACCGCTCCCCGCCGACTTCGAGCGCTCCCCCTTCGAGGAACGCGACGGGCTCCCGGCGGCGGGAACCCTCCCCGACGGACCGGCGGACACCGTCGAGCGTCACGAGGCCGCGCCGACAGCGGTCGCTGTGGAGGTTCGCGACGGCCACGTCCGGATCTTCCTCCCACCTCTGGAGCAGGCAGAGCATGCCGTCGAGTTGCTGGCCGTGATCGAGTCCGTGGCCGCCGAACAGACCTGCCCGGTGATCATCGAGGGGTACCCACTCCCCCGCGATCCGCGCCTGGCCACCTTGATCGTCACCCCCGATCCGGGCGTGATCGAGGTCAACATCCAGCCGACGGCGTCGTGGGCCGAACTCCGCGATGTCGTCGAAACGCTCTACGCCGAGGCCCGGCTCACCCGTCTCGGCACCGAGAAGTTCTCCATCGACGGCAGCCACACCGGCACAGGCGGCGGCAATCACGTCACGCTGGGCGGGGCGACACCCGCCGACAGCCCGCTGCTGCGTCGGCCCGACCTGCTGCAGAGCATGGTCACGTTCTGGCAGCACCACCCCGCCATGTCGTATCTGTTCTCGGGTCAGTTCATCGGCCCCACGAGCCAAGCGCCCCGCGTCGACGAAGCACGCGCCGACACGCTCTACGAACTCGAGATCGCATTCGCCGAACTCGAGCGCCAAGGCCCCGATGTGCCGTCCTGGATGGTCGACCGGCTGTTGCGTCACCTGCTCGTCGACCTCACGGGCAACACGCACCGCTCCGAGTTCTGCATCGACAAGATGTTCAGCCCCGACTCCGAGCGCGGTCGGCTCGGCATCCTCGAACTCCGGGCGTTCGAGATGCCGCCACACCCGCAGATGGCGTTGGTGCAGTCGTTGCTCATCCGCTCGCTCGTCGCCCGCTTCTGGGACGAGCCGTACTCCGGCCGACTCGTGCGATGGGGCACCGAGTTGTACGACCGGTTCCTCCTGCCCTGGTACGTCCGCGAAGACATCCATGATGTCGTCGAGGACCTCCGCAGCCACGGCATCGACTTCGACGTCGCCTGGCTCGAACCGTTCCTCGAGTTCCGTTTCCCGCTGATCGGCGAGGTCACGCTCGACGACGTGCGTCTGGAGCTGCGGAGTGCGATCGAACCGTGGCACGTGCTCGGCGAGGAGGTCGCTGGTTCGGGGACCGCGCGCTACGTCGACTCGTCGGTCGAGCGAATCCAGGTCGTCGTCGACGGCTTCAACGCTGCACGCCACATCCTCACGTGCAACACCTTGCCGGTCCCCCTGCACACGACGAGTACACCCGGTACCGGGGTCGGCGGTGTCCGGTTCAAGGCGTGGGCCCCGTGGTCGGCGTTGCATCCGACGATCGATGCGCACGGTCCGCTCGTGTTCGAGATCGTCGATCGCTGGAATGCCCGTTCGGTCGGCGGCTGCACGTACGAGGTCTCCCACCCGGGCGGGCGATCCTACGAAACGTTCCCGGTGAATGCCGCGGAGGCGGAGGCGCGCCGGTGGGGTCGGTTCTCGACCTCGGGCCACACGCCCGGCACCATCGACGTCGCTCGCCTCGATCGCGTCGCCGCGACCGTCCCGCGCGAGTACTCGCGCGTGCTCGACCTCCGCAATCATGCCGCGGTGCGTGAATGACCTCGATCGATTCGCTGGGCTTGCATGCACACGCGGACCCACTCGCCGGCTACGAGCCCGGCGCCGGGGGCCATGACGAGCTGATGCACAGCGGAGACGTTCGCGACCATTGGACGTCCGCAGCGGCGATGTATCGGTCGCTCGGCGTGTCCGAGCTCCTTCGACGGCGCGGCGAGATCCAACAGCTGCTCGAGGAGGACGGCGTCACCTACAACGTCTCCGCGGAGGACCGCCGCAGCCGCGCCTGGACGCTCGATCCGATTCCGTTCCTCATCCCGAGTGATGAGTGGGCCGTGTTGGAGCGCGGCATGCTCCAGCGGGCCGAGCTGCTCGATCTCGTGCTCGACGACCTCTACGGCGCCCGCCGTCTGTTGCGCACCGGCCTCGTGCCACCGGAGATGATCCTGTCGGATCCCGAGTTCCAGCGCGCCTGTGATGGCATCCGCATCCCCGGCGAGAAGCAGCTCGTCGTGTTCGGCAGTGACCTCGCTCGGTCGGCGTCCGGCACGTGGATGTCGCTCGGCCAGCGCACGCAGACCCCGTCGGGCGCGGCGTACGCGCTCGAGAATCGCCGCGTGCTGTCCCGTGTCTTCCCACAGATGTTCCGGGCCGCACGGGTCGAGCGCCTCGGCCCGTTCGTCCAGGCTCTGCGCGCTGCATTGCTCACCGCGGCGCCCGAAGGAACCGACGATCCGTCGATCGTCGTGCTGTCGCCCGGGTCGCACTCCGAAACGGCCTTCGAGCACGCATCGATCGCCGCTCAGCTCGGGTTCCCGCTCGTCGAGGGCTCAGACTTCGAATGTCGTGACGGTCACATCGGGCTGCGCACGGTCGGTGGTTGGAGCCGGGTGCACGTCATCTTGCGTCGTGTCGATGCCGGGTTCTGCGATCCGCTCGAGCTGCGTTCGAACTCGACGCTCGGGATCCCAGGGCTCGTCGACGCCTGCCGTGCCGGCAGCGTGAGCGTCGTGAACACCCTCGGCTCGGGAATCCTCGAGAACGCGGGACTCGGGACCGTGTTGGCCACGCTGTCCAGGCATCTCCTCAGCGACGACCTCGTGCTCGAATCTGCTCCGTCATGGTGGTGCGGAGACGCCCGTGGTCTGTCACACGTACTGGCGAACCTGGAGACACTGGTCGTGAGGCCGCTGTCGCGATCGACGCTCGGCCACTCGATCGACACGACGCGTGCCAGCCGATCCGAGCTCGATGACGTTCGCCGACGCATCCTCGATCGGCCCGGCCAGTGGGTTGGGCAGGAACGGATCGAGCCAGCGTCGTCGCCGGTCCTGACCGACCACGGATTCGCCCCGCGAGCAACAGTGCTGCGGACGTTCGCCGTCGCTCATGGCGACTCGTATCTCGCGATGCAGGGCGGGCTGTCACGAGCCGCGACCGACGACCCGAACATGCCGATCACCAACCGTCTCGGTGCCGACGCGAAGGACACGTGGGTGCTCGGCGCGACCACGTCGAAGCGCACCCAGGTCTGGCCGTCGGACCGCGACATCGCGTCGAACACGCCGGTCGAGACGCTCCCCGCTCGCGCTGCCGAGCACCTCTACTGGCTCGGCCGCTACGCCGAGCGGGCCGAGGCGACGATCCGGCTGATCCGCACGGTCAGCGCGGCGCGAGACGAACTCGATGACTCCGTGCCGGGTCCGGGCCGCGCCTCGCTCACTGCACTCCTCGAGGCGCTCACCCGCATCACCGGCACCTACCCCGGCTTCGTCGGCGACGATTCGGTCTCCCTTCTCGCCGATCCCGCGGACGAATTGTTCTCACTCGTCGTGGACGAGTCACGACCGGGTTCGATCGCCCACGCGATCCAGCACATGTTCGAAGCGATCGATGTCGTCCGCGACCAGTTGTCGATCGACACGTGGCTGGTCATCGGATCGATGCAGCGCGAACTCGACCTGCTCGAGCACCACGCGGACGACGACGTCGATGACCGCGACGAAGCGGTAGCGAACGTCCTGGGCGGTCTACTCCGCGGACTCCTGTCGCTGGCCGGCCTGGCGGACGAGTCGATGGTGCGCGACCACGGCTGGCAGTTCATGGAGGCCGGACGCCGAATCGAACGAGGGCTCCACGTCACTGCGTTGGTCGGGTCGACCCTCAGCGTCGAGCGAAGCGCCCCCGTCGAGCGGCTGATCATCGAGTCGGTCCTTGTCGCCGGCGAGAGCATCATCACCTCGCGCCGTCGATTCCGCTCCCGAGCGGTGGCTGTCACGACCGTCGGCTTGCTCCTCGACGATGGTGGCAACCCACGATCGCTCCGGTTCCAGCTCGATCGGCTCACCGACAGTCTCCGGGCGCTCGGCGTCGAACATCGGATCGGAGCGGGAACACCGCCGATGCAGCTGCTCGAACACGTGCGGTCGGCGCTCGCGGCCACCGATCCGGAGCGTCTCGCCGCCATCGACGACAACGGCCACCGGCCCGAACTGGACCTATT
>JBAWHL010000334.1:0-4635 GCA_049593815.1 Ilumatobacteraceae bacterium
ATCCCAACTTCGCTCGCATCAGCGCGAAGCTACCGCACCCGCCGGCCCACGGCCAGTGCTCATCCGACTACCGCCGGCGGTCCCACCGAGTCCGCCCGGCCTCCCCAACCCCCGAAATTCTGAGCCACCGTTGCGCTGAGCGCAACGCCCGCTCAGAATTTCGGGTGGGATCGGAGGGTCGGCTGGAGTCGGCTGGAGTCGGGTGGGGTGGGAGCGGCGGTGTGGGAGCGGCGGGGTGGGGTCAGGACTCGTCGGGGGCGAGGGTGACCGTGGTGGCGAGGGTGTCGCCGTCGACGATGGTCATCTCGGTGATCGATCCGGCGTCGACGAGGTCGGATCGTCCCGCTTCGAGCGCCGCGTGGAGCTCGGCGGGCGCGGTGATCACGAGTGATTCGACTGCCGCGCGCTGGCTGCGCTTGGCTTCGGTCTTGGAGCGCCGCACCTGGGTGAGCACCTCGATCGTCGCGTCGACGAGCGTGGGGTCGCCGAACGGTGCGCCGTCGGTGCCGAGCGACGTCGGCCAGTCGGCGACGTGAATGCTCGACTCGTTCCACCAGCTCCACGCCTCTTCTGCCGCGAACGGCAGCGTCGGTGCGAACAGGCGCTGGACGGTGCTGAGCGCGACCCGCAGGGCGCGCTTGGCGGAGTCGGCCGCGTCGGGACGGGCCTCGTCGTAGGTGCGCCCCTTGACCAGTTCGACGTAGTTGTCGCAGAACCACCAGAAGAAGGCCTCGGTGCGCTCCAGCGCCCTCGCGTAGTCGAACGCATCGAATGCCGTGGAGGCCTCGACGATCACGGCGTCGAGCTTGGCGAGCATCGACCGGTCGACCGGGTCGGTGACGCCCTCGTCGATCGAGCGGTCCGCCGACGGCGCGCCGAACTGGAGCACGAACTTGCTCACGTTGAGCAGCTTGTTGGCGAGCTTGCGTCCGACCTTCATCTGGTCTTCGCTGAACGCGGTGTCGACGCCGGGCCGCCCGGAACCGGCCCAGTAGCGCACGGCGTCGGTGCCGTACTGCTCGAACAGGTCCATCGGCGTGACGACGTTGCCCTTGGACTTCGACATCTTCTTGCGGTCGGGGTCGAGGATCCAGCCCGAGAGCGCGGCGTGCTTCCACGGCACGCAGCCGAACTCGTGGTGGCTGCGCGTCATCGTCGAGAACAACCAGGTCCGGATGATGTCGTGGGCCTGCGGGCGCATGTCCATCGGGAACACGTGCTCGAACAGGTCACCCGAGTCGGCTTCCTCCCAGCCACCGGCGATCTCGGGCGTCAGCGACGAGGTCGCCCACGTGTCGAGGATGTCGGGGTCGGCGACGAAGCCGTTCGGGGCGCCCCGCTGGGACTCGTCGTAGCCCGCGGGCGCCTGGGTCGACGGGTCGATCGGCAGGATCGACTCGTCAGGCAGCAACGGCGTGTCGTACAACGGCTCGCCCTGCGCGTCGAGCGGGTACCAGATCGGAATGGGCACGCCGAAGAAGCGCTGGCGGCTGACGAGCCAGTCGCCGTTGAGGCCCTCGACCCAGTTCTCGTAGCGGTGCCGCATGTGCGTCGGGTGCCAGGTGACCTCGCTGCCACGCGCGACGAGCGCCGCGCGCAGGTCGGCGTCGCGCCCGCCGTTGCGGATGTACCACTGGCGCGACGTCACGATCTCGAGCGGGCGGTCGCCGCGCTCGTAGAACTTCACCGGATGCTGGAGCGGTCGCGGTTCGCCGATCAGCAGATCGGCCTCGACGAGTTGCTCCACGACCCGCTTCTGTGCCTGCTTGACGTTCAGGCCGGCGATCTCGGCGTAGGCACCGGCGTCGACGCCACTCGGCGCATCGGCCAGGATCCGACCGTCACGCCCGACGATGGCACGCATCGGCAGGTTCAGCTCGCGCCACCAGGTGACGTCGGTGGTGTCACCGAAGGTGCAGATCATCGCGATGCCGGTGCCCTTGTCGGGCTGGGCGAGCTCGTGGGCGACGATCGGCACCTCCACGCCGTACAGCGGCGTGCGCACGGTCGTGCCGAAGTGTGGTTGGTAGCGCTCGTCGTCGGGATGGGCGACGAGAGCCACACACGCCGCGAGGAGCTCGGGGCGCGTCGTGTCGATCTCGATGGCGGCAGCGCCGCCGTCGGACACGTCGGTGCGGGCGAACGGGATCTTTTGGTAGGCGCCGGGTCGTTCCCGGTCCTCCATCTCGGCCTGGGCGACGGCGGTGCGGAAGTCGATGTCCCACAGCGTCGGTGCTTCCTGGCTGTAGGCCTCACCACGCGCGACGTTGCGCAGGAAGGCGCGCTGGCTGGCTCGGCGGGAGCGTTCGTCGATGGTCGCGTACCGATGGTTCCAGTCGACCGACAGACCGAGGCGCGTGAACAGCTCCTCGAAGATCTTCTCGTCGATCTCCACGAGCTCGTCGCACAGTTCGAGGAAGTTCGGTCGTGAGATCGGCACCGCGTGGTGCTTCTTCGGTGGATCGCCTCGGAAGGGAGGCTCGAACCCGGCTTCGTAGGCCTGCGACGGGTCGCAACGCACCCCGTAGTAATTCTGCACGCGACGCTCGGTGGGCAGCCCGTTGTCGTCCCACCCCATCGGATAGAACACGGCCTTGCCCCGCATGCGCTGGTAGCGGGCGATCGTGTCGGTGTGGGTGTAGCTGAACACGTGCCCCATGTGCAGCGATCCGCTGACGGTGGGTGGTGGCGTGTCGATGGAGAACACACCCTCGCGGGGTACCGAGGCGTCGAAGCGGTAGGTGCCATCGGAGTCCCACTGGGCAGCCCAGCGTTCCTCGATGCCGTCGAGCGTCGGCCTGTCGGGGATGTTCGCCATAGGGGGGCGAGGCTACCGACTCACCTGACCACCCATCCGATGCATTCGCCCAGTGAACCAACCGATCGTGGGCGCAGCGTGTGGATGATCGGTGACGAACTCACCGACGATTGGGTGTGCTGAGAAACGGTGCCGGGGTCGGGGGCGGGCGCGCTCGTAGACTCGCTGACCGTGCTGCACCTCTATGACACCGCGACGCGTTCGGTACGCGAGCTGGCTCTTCGCGAGCCGGGCAAGGTCAGCATCTACCTGTGCGGCCCCACGGTCTATGGCCCGCCGCACCTCGGTCATGGCCGGGCCACCTTGGTGTACGACATCCTGCGCCGCTACCTGACCTGGACCGGACTCGATGTGCGACTCGTCTCGAACATCACCGACATCGAGGACAAGATCATCGAGCGCGCCGTGCGTGAGGACCGCCCCTGGCAGGACATCACCACCAAGTGCGAGGCGATCTGGTGGCAGGCGATGGACGCCATCAACTTCACGCGCCCGACCGACACGCCCCATGCCACCGAGTACGTCGACGAGATGATCGAGATGATCGGGGAACTGATCGCCTCCGACCACGCGTACGTCACCGACGATGGCGTGTACCTGTCGGTCGAATCCGTCGACGACTACGGCCTGCTCGCTCACCAGTCGGTCGACGACATGCGAACCGGAGGCGGCGATCGCGAGGTCGTCGGAGCCGCACAGAAGCGGCACCCGGCCGACTTCGTGCTCTGGAAGTTCGCCACGGCCGAACCCACGGCGAGCGACCCTGCATGGCCGTCGCCGTGGGGTGCCGGCCGCCCCGGTTGGCATTCCGAGTGCGTCGTCATGAGCCTCGACCTGCTGGGGGAGGGCTTCGACCTGCACTGCGGTGGCCAGGACCTGCGCTTCCCGCATCACGAGAACGAGCGGGCCCAGGCCGTCGCGCTCGGCAAGACGTTCGCCAACCACTGGATGCACAACGGGTTCGTGGTCGATGCCGAGGGCGAGAAGATGTCGAAGAGCCTCGGCAACGTGTCGAACCTCATCGACCTCGTCGAGATCTACGATCCGCGGGCCTATCGCATGGTGTTGCTCCAGTCGCACTACCGCAGCCCGGTGAAGATCACCCAGGACAACATCGATGCGGCCGTCAAGTCGCTGGCCGGGCTCGACGGTTTCGCCATACGCACCGCCTCGGTCGATGCTGCGCCCGCGGACGCTGGGGTGCTCGCCGAGTTCCGGGAGGCGATGGACGACGACCTCGACACGCCCCGTGCGACGGGCCTGCTCTTCGACACGGTTCGTCGTTCGAACGCGGCGCTCGACAGTGGCGACGCGAACGCTGCGGGACTCGTCGCCGCGGCGCTCGAGATCGCCGACACGTTCGGGCTGGTGCTCGGCGGCGCCGCCGCCGTGGTCGACGACGACGCGCAGGCCAAGGCTGCCGCGCTCGATGCGGCGCGCGCGGCCAAGGACTTCGCGACCGCCGATGCTCTTCGCGCCGACCTGCAGGCCGAGGGCTGGACGGTCGAGACGACTCGCGACGGCACGTCGTTGCGCCGGTGACTGCCACGCTCGACGCCCCGCGTTCGTCGGGGTCGTCCGTGCGAGGGGCCGCTTCGGGTGGCCAGCGCTCCAGCCGGGAGTTCCCGGCGATGGGGTATCAGCCGTCGCTCGACGGGTTGCGCGCGTTGTCGGTCGGGGTCGTCCTGCTCTACCACGGCGGGTTCTCGTGGATGCACGGTGGCTTCTTCGGCGTGGAGGTCTTCTTCGTCGTCTCTGGATTCCTGATCACGTCGCTCCTGCTCGACGAGCACGACCGCGACGACGGAGTGTCGTTC
>JBAWHL010000335.1:0-2847 GCA_049593815.1 Ilumatobacteraceae bacterium
GTGGGCGTGCCAGTGGTACTGGCCGGTGTGCTGGTGCGGGGCGGTGTGAAACCCCAGGTTGAACGCAACGTCGCCGAGTGCGGCGGTGAGGTGGCCGAGCGCGTCGCGCAGGGCGATCCCGACCGCAGCCAGGCTCTCCTCGGAGGCATCCTGCAGGTGCGGCTCGTGGTCGCGAGGCACGATCAGCAGCTCGTACGGTGTGCCGGACCAGTAGGGGCACACGACCGCGACGTCGTCGTTGGAGAACAGCACCCGTTCGTCGGCTGCCAGTTCGGCTTCGACGGTCGTGCAGAGCACGCATCCCCCCGCGAAACGCGCGAACGCGCGCTCCTCGTCGAGGATCTCACCCGGAACGAACGGCAGCCCGAGAATCTGACCGTGAGGGTGGGCGATCGACGCACCGGCTTCGCGGCCGTGGTTGACGATGGCCTGGGTGTAGCGAATCTGCGGGGTCGCCGCATGGTTGAGGAACCGGTCGCGCAGGACCCGCATCAGCTGCGCCGCGTGCTCGTCGTCGAGCATGTGGAGACCCGAGTGGTGGTCGGGCGTGTAGACGAAGACCTCGTGGATGCCACTGGCTTCGGCCATGACGTGGACCGGGCCCAGGTTGTGGACCGCGAACGACTCCTCGCCATCGAAGGCCGGGTAGCGGTTGGGGATCACGCGCATCGACCAGGTGCCGTCCGCGTCGATGGTCTCGAGCGCGGGCGGGGTCGACTCTTCGTGGCCGGGACAGAACGGGCAGGGGCGAGCCGGGTCGTCCTCGACGCCCTGATCGCGCGGTGCAAAATCGCTCGGCCGTTCGGCACGTTCGGCGACGATCGTGACCCACCGCCCGTTGAGTGGGTTCAAACGCATCTGACTCATTGTGTTGTCGAGGATACGACGCTCGCCGGGCTCATGGGTGACACTGTGACGAACTGCTCACTGCAACGCGTCGCGGACGGGCTCGCGGGTGTGCTGGCGGGGTGTGCTCGCGGCCGGATTCAGACGGCGTCGACATCGTCGGTCTCGGGTGCCGGGACGTCGACGGGTCCGCTGAGCACGGCGGTGTGCTGGCGATCGAGTCGGTCCTGGTTCCAGCGATGCAGGCCCCAGCCGATCAGCGCGCCCACGCCGAACGCGAGCAGGCCGCCGATGCCATCCATCCAGTAGTGGTTCGCGGTCACGACGATGCAGAACAGCGTCGCCGCCGGGTAGAGCAGCACCAGCGCCTTGACCCACCGCCGCCGCAGCAGCGGCCAGACGGCGAGCGCGCACCATGTCGACCAACCGATGTGGAGGCTGGGCATGGCCGCGTACTGGTTGGAGATCGACGCCATCGTGTCGGAATCGAACGACCAGGGCCCGCCGTACTCGGCCAGCGTGTCGACGAACCCGAAACCGCCCTCGGGTCGCAGGTCGCTCTCGATGCACGCCCCGCCGTAGCTGACCGAACGATCGAGGACGTCGGCGACCGGCGCCGGCAAGGGGCACGGCTCGTCGAGGAGCCGAGGCGGCATCAGGGGGAACCAGGCGAAGCCGATGATCGCCAGCGCGGTCATGGCGGCGAGCGTGTTGCGCCACTGCGGGAACACGTCGCTGCGCTTGACGAACAACAACACGAACACGCCGAGCGTGACGGCGAAGTGGAGCGTGCCGTAGTAGGTGTTCCAGAACTGGATGAACCATCGGTACGGCAGGAACCAGGACTGGATGGTCTGCTCGTGATAGAGCCCGAGGCGCAACTCGAGGTTGATGATCCGTTCGGCGTTCGTGAACGCCTGATCGGGGATGCCGTCGGCGGCGATCTTGTTCGAACCGAAGAGGTTGCGGGTCCAGGAGTAGACCGCATAGAAGACCGCGACGATGATCGCTTCCTTCCACCAGTAGACCCGGTGCTGGCGCTCAGGCGCCGTGGCTGCGTCTGCAACCTGCATCAGCCGTACTGTATTCCCTGGTTGCTGGCTTCGGTCCGTTGGGATCGAACGCTGCTCAGGTGGTGCAGCACTTGCCCATGAACCGGTCGACATCGACCAGCACACGGGTGATTTTTCCGGCGGCGACCAGTCCGCCGGAGTCCGATGCCGAGACGGTGAACTTCAGGCGCCGTCCCTCGATCTTCTCGAGCAATGCCTCGGCGAACACCTCTGCGCCGACCGGGGTGGGCTGCAGATGGTCGAACTGGATGCGCATTCCCACGGTGGTGCTGCCCGCCTCCAACGCGTAGGTGACCGCGTTGCAGCAGGCCTCTTCGCACAGCGCGACGAGCCGTGGAGAGCCGAGCACGTCGACGGTGCCGGAGCCCAGTGCTCGGGCCGTGTCGGCGTTGGTGACGATCATCTTCGCGTCGCCGCGCATGCCGGTATCGAGATTCACGACCAGCACGCTAACAAGACTCCGCGGTCGCGCCCCGCCCCAGCGCCCATCGGCTGTCGACCAGGGGCGTGGCAGGGCACGGACGGGTCACGGACTGTTCACGGACGGATCGCGGACGGTTCCGAGCAGTGGGCGGGTGGAGCATGGCGACACGGAGGCCGCGACACGAGAGACCTATCCTGGCCCGGTGATCGAACCTGACGTTCTGCAACGAGTACTCGGCGGTGCGGTCAGCACCGGCGCCGACTTCGCCGAGGTGTACGCCGAGGACAAGCGGTCGACCTCGGCGGGGCTCGATGACGGTCGGATCGAACAGGTGACGAGCGGGCGCGATCGCGGCGCCGGGATTCGTGTCATCGCTGGTGAGACCACTGGTTTCGCGTACACCTCGGACCTCTCCGAACCCGGTCTCGTGGCGGCGGCATCGGCCGCCGCTGCAGCCGCCAGCCAGGGTGGCGGCGGCGTGCGCACGGTTGCGCTCACCGCCTC
>JBAWHL010000336.1:0-5801 GCA_049593815.1 Ilumatobacteraceae bacterium
TGATCACCCAGGACAACATCGCCGGCAACGAACTCGCCCGCACCGGCGACCTGGCACCCGCGAACAGTCGCCTCGCCCAGCAGGGCGTGACCATCGAGCGCCGCACCATCCTGCGATCGGCGCATGAGGACCACGTCGTCGTCGAGGATCGCTACACCGGCGCCCAGCGGACCATCCCGTGCGCCGTGGTCGTCGACTGTGGATTCCGCGTCCCCACGGCACCGCTCGACGGTGTCGTGGCGCAGGTCGGCGATGCCGTCGCCCCCCGCACGATCCTCGAAGCCGTCCTCGAAGCCCGCCGCGCCGCCCTCGCCATCTGACACGGGACGAGCCGCCGCCGTTCCAACGGGTTCCGTGTCAGCACCGACACGAAAGCGGAGGTCGTGGCCGACGCTGGGTGGGAGACCGGATCGACCGCCGTGCGACACTCGCCGCATGTCTGGGGCAACCGACCTGTTCGACCTGTCCGACCGCGTCGCGGTGGTGACCGGGGGCTCACGTGGGCTCGGACGCGAGATGGTGCTGGCCTTCGCCGAGCGCGGCGCGGACGTCGTGATCGCGAGCCGCAAGATCGACGCGTGCGCCGCCGTCGCCGCAGAGGTCGAGGACCGCGGACGGCGAGCCCTTCCCGTCGCGTATCACGCAGGGAGCTGGGCCGACAGCGACCGGCTCTACGAGACCGTGTACTCCGAGTTCGGTCGTTGCGACGTGCTCGTGAACAACGCGGGGATGTCACCGCTCTACCCGAGCGTCGAGGCCATCGACGAGGCGCTGTACGACAAGGTGCTCGACGTCAATCTCAAGGGCCCCTTCCGACTCTCCGCGCTCGTCGGTACTCGCATGGCCGGACCCGACCACGGTGGCAGCAACGGCGGATCGATCATCTTCGTGTCGTCGATCGCCTCGCACCGGCCCTCGCCGAACGAGTTGGTGTACGGGGCTGCGAAGGCCGGCGTCAACAACCTGACGTACGGGCTGTCGCGCACGCTTGGCCCCAGGGTGCGCGTCAACTGCATCGCTCCGGGACCGTTCCTGACCGACATCTCCAAGGCGTGGGACCTGGAGGCGTTCGAGCGCTCCGCCCGCAGCGGGTTCGCACTCGGCCGCGGCGGTGAACCACACGAGATCATCGGGACGGCGCTCTACCTCGCCAGCAACGCGTCGTCGTACACGACCGGGGCGGTCATCGACGTCGACGGCGGCCCGCGCTGAGCAACGTGACGATCGGCACACGCCGAGCACCTACGGTGGCGACATGGAAATGCACTTCGCGACTGTGTGGGAATCGATCGCCGACGCGATCCCCGATGCTCCGGCCATCACCCACGGTGACACCACCCGGACGTGGTCGGAGTACGACCACCGCGCCGCCCGCATCGCCGGGGCGCTCGATGCCGCAGGGCTCGGTCCGGACGCCAAGACCGCGCTCTACATGTACAACTCCAACGAGTATCAGGAAGCCCAGTACGGCGTCTTCAAGACCCGTGGGGTGACGATCAACGTCAACTACCGATACCTCGACGACGAACTCTGGTACCTCCTCGACAACTCCGACAGCGAAGCGCTGTTCTTCCACTCGTCGCTCGGCGACCGCGTTGCACGCGTCGTCGATCGTCTCCCCAGACTGAAGCTGCTCGTCGAGGTCGACGACGGCGACACCGGTCAGGTCGCCCGCTCGATCTCCTACGAGCAACTGATCGCCGATCACGACCCGATGGAACGCATCGAACGTCGCGACGACGACATCTACATGCTCTACACCGGCGGCACGACGGGGATGCCCAAGGGCGTCATGTACGCGGGCGGTGGGCTCGCCGCCGGACTCGCGGGAAGCGGCTTTCCCCTGCTCGGCGTCGCCACTCCGACCGACGCCGCAGGTTTCGCGCCGGTCATCCGACAGATCACCGAGGAGGGACGCGGCCTGGTGTCGATTCCGTGCGCCCCGCTGATGCACGGCACCGGGCTGTGGATCGGCGCCTTCATCCCCCACCTGGCGGGCGGACACGTCGTCACCCTCACCAATCGCAGTCTCGACGCGCACGAGGTGCTCCGAGCCGTCGAGGAGCACCGCGCGACCGCGATCACGATCGTCGGCGACAGCTTCGCCAAGCCACTGATCCGCGCCCTCGACGAGGGCAAACCGGACGGTGGCCGGTACGACACGTCGTCGATCACCGTCATCTCGTCCTCGGGGGTCATGTGGACCACCGAGGTGAAGGAACAGCTCCTCGAGCGCATCGAGCAGGCGATCCTGGTCGATGCGATGGGTTCGACCGAAGGCTCGATGGGGACGCAGATCTCGATGAAGGGCATGACCTCGGACACCGCCCGCTTCTCCCAGAATCCGACCACGAAGGTGTTCACCGACGACGATCGCGAGGTCACTCCCGGATCCGACGAGGTCGGGATGGTGGCCGCGGGCGGCAACGTGCCGCTCGGCTACTACAAGGACCCCGAGAAGTCAGCCCGCACGTTCCGAGTCATCAACGGTGAGCGGTACTCGTTCCCCGGCGACCTGGCCCAAGTCGCCGCCGACGGGACGTTGATCCTGCTCGGTCGAGGCAGCCAGGTGATCAACACCGGCGGCGAGAAGGTGTTCCCCGAGGAGGTCGAGGAGGCCGTGAAGCGCGTCGAGGGCGTCGTCGACTGTCTCGTGGTCGGCATCGACGACGAGAAGTTCGGCCAGGCCGTCACCGCGGTCGTCTCACTCGCCGAGGGCGCCACCGCCGACGCGGCCACGATCATCGCCTCGGTGAAGACCGATCTGGCCGGCTTCAAGGCGCCCAAGACCGTCGTCATCGTCGATGAGGTCCCACGAGCCCCGAACGGCAAGGCCGACTACGGCCGCGCCCGGGAACTCGCCACTGCCTGACCGCTCAGGCGAGGAGCTTCTCGGCGAAGAAGTCGAGCACACGTTCGACGCTGACGTCGTCGCGCTGCTCGGTCAACACCGAGTGGTCACGCTTGCTCGCGCTCGGGAGTTCGATGGCGATGAACGCGTCGCCGAGCACCTCACGCAACGTCGAGAATCGATCGCCGACGAGGGCGTCCTCGGTGAACCTGAGCCCCAGGACCTGGCAGCCGTTCGCTGCACGTTCGGTGATCGCTGCGAGGTCGTCGGGCGACAGGTTGAGATCGGCCTTGCGGGCCGAACCGACCGGCAGCGGCAACGACGGCTGTGACAACACCGGAGCGACCATGATGTCGTCGACCATCATGCCGAGTGCGAACCCGCCGGAGTAGCACATGCCGACCGCACCGACGCCGGGGCCGCCGACCTCGGCGTGGATGTTGCGGGCGAGCGCCCTGAGCCACGCGATGATCGGCGAGGTCTGGTTCAACGCGAGCGTGGTGAACTCCTTGGCCACGCACAGCTTCAGCATGGAGCCGGCGACGGAGACGTTGGAGACGTCCTTGCCCGGTGTGCCGACCAACGACGGCATCACGACGGTGAACCCGCGCTCGACGACCTCGTTGGCGAACTTCGTGACGTTCGGTGTGATGTTCGGGACCTCGTGGATCACGATGACGGCGGGGCCAGAACCTCGACGGTAGGTCGTCCTCGTGAAGCCGGCCGCGGTGAACTCGCCCTGCTCCCAGCCTGCGAGCACCTGCTCCTCGCTGGCCCCCATCACAGACGATCCATCGCGTCGAGGGCGGACTCGGCCAGGGTTTCGGTGCCGAGCTTGAAACCGTCGAGTTGCTCCGGGCTGAGACTCTGGTCGCCCATCGCCCCGTGGAGGTATCGGGCATACACGCCCTCGGAGATCACGGCGAGCCGCCACGATCCGAACGCCACGTAGTAGTTGATCTCGGACAGATCGAGACCGGATCGTGTGGCGTACCGCTCCAACAGCTCGTCGAAGGACGGGAACCCCTCCGAGCCGGTCGGATCGTTCGGTCGGGTCTGCTGCACACCGGGGTCGGCCCAGTACACCCCGACGTAGCCGACGTCGGCCAGCGGGTCGCCGAGCGTGCAGAGTTCCCAGTCGAGGACCGCCGCGATCCGACCCGTGGTCGTGTTGGTCAGGCAGTTGCCGAATCGGTAGTCACCGTGGGCGATGGCGACACCCTGTTGCGTCGGCATGCGGGCCGCGAGGCGTCGGGCCACCTCGTCGACGGCAGGCAACTCGCGGGTCTTGGAGCGTTCCCATTGGGTGCTCCACCGCTTGACCTGGCGTTCGACGTACCCCTCCCGCTTCGCGAGATCGCCGAGGCCGACCTCGTCGACGTCGACCTGGTGCAGGTCGGCCAGCACGTCGATCAGGTCGAAGCCGGCGACACGACGAGCATCGACCGTCATCTGCTCGCCCTTCTCCACGCTGTCGAGCACGACACCGTCGACGAAGCCCATCACGTAGAACGGAGCGCCGTTGACGGCCTCGTCCGTGCACAACCCGAGCGCTGGTGGCACCGGGACCGAACTCAGCCCGACGGCAGAGATGATCTTGTGTTCACGCGCCATGTCGTGCGCGGTGGCCAGCACCGCCCCGGTCGGCGGTCGACGCAGAACGAACTTCGTTCCGTCCGCGCCCGTGACCGTGAAGGTGAGGTTGGAGCGACCGCCGACGATCGCCGAGAACTCGAAGGGAGCGACAGCGCCGTCGATGTTCTCGACGAGCCAGCTCGTCACGCGGTCGCGGTCAATGCCGTGGATCGGTTCCTGCACGAACGCCGACCGTAGTGGCCAGCACGTGGATCGATCGGGTCGCGGGGCGGGTCAGCCCGGACGGCCGACGCCGGTGACCTTGCTCCAGTTCACCGAGGCGGTGCTGACCGTCTTGCCGGTGCTCGGAGCATGCACCTGCATCCCGTTGCCGAGGTAGATGCTGACGTGGCTGATCGGGCTGTAGAAGAAGATCAGGTCGCCCGGCTGTGCCTGGTCCTTGGAGACGTGTGGCACCGAGGCGTACTGCGCCCGGGACTGGTGCGGCAGACCGACACCGGCCTGGGCCCAGGCGTACGCGGTCAGACCGGAGCAGTCGAAGGCGACACCGGGGCTGGAGGCGGCGTAACGGTACGGCACACCCTGCTGCGCCATGGCCGCCTGCACGGCGATCCCGGAACGCGACGACACCGCAGGTGCGGTGTAGCCGCCACCGGAGCTGCCGCTGCTCGAACCGCTGCTCGACGAGCTGGAGCTCGACGAACTCGAGCTGGATGAGCTGGAGTTCGAGCTGGAGCTGGAGTTCGAGCTGGAGCTGGAATTCGAGTTCGAGTTGGACGAACTGGAGGCCTGAGCCTGCGCCTGCGCTGCCTGCTCGGCGAGTTGGCGTGCCGACTCCGCTGCGCGCCGCTGTTCTTCTTCGGCGATCAGGGAGCCGAGCTTGGCCTCGGCGTCGGCGCGGGCCTTGGTGTACTCCTCGGTCCGCTGCTCGGTGTCGCTCTGCGCTGCTTGCAGCGTCGACGCCAGCTCCTCGGCCTGCGACCGCTTGCGGTCGAGCGAGGCGCGCTCGTCGTTGATGTCGTCGACGAAGGCGTCGAGCTCGTCGGTCGTGACGTCGCCGGCGCTGAGCGCGACGCGAGCCAGCTCTTCGCGCCGGACGGCGTCGTTGAGGTTCTCGGAGTCTTCGAACAGCGGTCCGAGCGGTGCGGCGCCCCCACCGACGAAGGTGCGCAACGCCATTTCACTCAGGTTCGAGCGCAGCTGGACCAGTTCGGCTTCCTTGACGGCCAGGCGTGCCTCGGCGTCGACGATGTCGGCGTCGAGCTGGGTCTTGGTGTCGATCGTCTCGACGTAGTCCTCGGCGATCTGGTTTGCCTTCTCCTCGAGTCGCTCGAGTTCGTCGACGATGTCCTCG
>JBAWHL010000337.1:0-6680 GCA_049593815.1 Ilumatobacteraceae bacterium
GACTCGTCGAGAATCGTCTCGGCCCGCCAGTCGAGACGCACGATCACACTCGGGCCTCGACGCACGACAACGGCGGCGTCGCCTGCGATGCCGAGCAGATCACCACCGTCGACGTCGAGACCGTCGATGGTGGACGACTCCTCGATGCCGTCGTGCCCGACGCACCACAGGTCGTCGTTCGCCGCGACCCACCCACATGTCGTCGCCGGCCCGGGAACCTGGACCACGATCTCGCTCGGGTCGGCGTCGGTCGGCAGACTCTGCCACCCGCCGGTACCGAGCTTGACGCGACGCCCGGAAGCGTCGACGACCAGTGGGTCGCTGCCCACCATGCTCAGCGTCGCATCGGGAACGCCCAGGCTGGTGGTCGACGAGGTCAGTGAGGTGGTGCGGACCAGGTCGCCGTCGACGAGTGACCAGATCGAACCGTCGTTGGCGATCTGGGTCGCGGTGCCGGTGTCGACAGCGAACGACAGCGGTTCACCGTCGGCGGGCACGACGTTCGACTCGTTCTCGTCGGGGTTGACCACGATCAGACCCGCCTGCCCGACGCTGGAGATCGCCTGGCCGACACCGAGCGTGGTCAGACCGAACGGCGTGCCGAGTCGCAGGTCGACCGTGTCGATGGCGCGTGCCTCGGCGGTCGAGTCATTGAGCACATACGCGCCGAGGCTTCCCTGGGCGACGGTGATCTGGTCGTTCTGCGCTCCGGCATCGATGCTGCCGAGCGCCGTGCCGCGATACCCGTCGACCAGGACGACGCGGCTGCTCTGCTGGTGCACGAACCAGCTCGTGGCCCGAGCGGACGCCGCGTCGGTGGCCTCGAGGCCATCTGCACGCACCACGACGACGATTGCGAACAGCCCAATGAACGTCGCCGCGGCAGCGGCGACGGCTTGGCGCCAGGTCACGGTCGACAGTGTCACGAGACCTCAACGGTAGAGCTGGTGGCGGAAACTCACATCTCGTCATCGGCACTCCTGGCGCCGAACTCAAGAAATTGTTCAGACTTTCTTCGGCGAGCGCCGGAACCACGATCTCACGAGCTTGCCGGTCCGCGACCAGAACGACGGCCGCTCCCGCTCGATCTCCAGTGGTGCGTCCGCCAGGCGTTCGACGGCCCACGGCCGCGGGAGCACTTCCGCCGTCGTCTGACGGACCGAGGTGAGGACATCGACGGCGCGCAGTCGGCCGGCGAGACCCGCCGCGCCGATGCCTGCTCCCAGTGCCACACCCACTCGCTGTGGTGCGCGCAGGTCATGCGCCGGAAACGGCGGATACGGCTCGTCGAGCACCACCAGGTGAGCATCGAGCTCGCTCGTCCGCTCGATGCCACCGACGGCCTCGGCGACCAGGCGAGCCACCTCCTGCGACACGGCCGACTCCGACAGCACCTCATGGAGGTCGTGCACACCGATCGTGGACGAAGCACAGGCGATCCCCGGATGCTCGCGAGTTCCGGACTCGATGGTGGTCGCTGCGATCGGGACACCGTCGTAGAGCACCGCCCACGAACGTTCCGCGCTCGCATCGCGTCGAGCGACGGTGATGTCGCGGCCCAGTGCTCGCCCCAGGGCGACCGGCGCAGGTTCGACGGTGACGTCCGCGAAGCCTGCTCGTTCGAGCAGTTCCTGGAGCCACCACGCCCGGTTGTGGTCCCATCGCAGCGCGAGCATCCACCGCCGCGCTTCGGCGTCGATCAGCATCGTCGAGGTGATGCCCATCTCGTCAGCGAGCGAGTGCCGAAGGCTGTTGAGTTCGGGACCGGTCTTCCCCGTCACGTCGACACGTTGCATCGTCGAGCCACTCGGGAACCACGCGACCCGGGTGGTCAGCGCGTCTGCGCCGAGTCGCCCCCGCGCCCTCACGAACGCATCGAACACCACGGCGTTGTCCTCGAAACGACCGATCGGGACCTCGCACACCGCGGCGACTCGACCGGGTTCGTCATGGGCGAGGCGCACACCACGAATCACCGTCGAGGTGATCTCCAACCCGATGCCGTCGCCACGTCGCGCGATCATCCGATGCCCTCCGAACTCGACGCGATCGGCGTGGTGGCGTCGGCGATGGCCGCCAGCAACGGGATCTGCTCGCCGTCGACGACCAACACCCCTCGGTGCGGAGCGAATCGCTGCAGCCGCGCGCCGAGCGCCACCCGCACGAGGTCGCCGTCGCTCGACTCGGGCCGCAGGAGAACGCCGTGACGGAATCGCTGCAATGGCTTCGACCAGTGTCCGGGCGCTCGGAGATCGTCGCCGCGTCCTGCGACCACCACGATGAGCTCGTCGTCGCGCAGCGCGGCGAGCCGTTCGAAGCTCGGCCCACCCAACCGGTCGGCATCGTCGACCAACACCAGCCGCGGGGTCGTCGCCTCGGCGATCCGGTCGACCCAGGCAGCGACATCGCTGGGCGTCGCTGGATGATCGGTGCCCTCGATGTCGGCCAGCGGTCCGCCCCGAGGCGTCACCGAGTAGGTCTCCAGTCGCGGTTCGACACGACTCGCCGCGGCGGCGAACGCGGCCAACACCGACGAGCGGCCCGAACCCGGTGCACCGCTCACCATCACGTTCTCACCGAAGGGGACCACGCAGCACGCAGGCGTCGCCGTACGAGTGTCGAGACCGACGGGGACCACGATCGCTCGATCACGGCGGCTCGCCGCGTCGACGACCTCGCTGACCGACACCGACGACGGCAGTGGATCGATCCGACGAACCGGACGATCCCCGGCGGGCTCGCAGTCCATGGCAGCGACCACGGACGCGAGCGCGGCTGGAGGTTCGACGAGTTGCATCTCGCTCTTGTCGTCCGGACGCACCGCACGACCCGGCACGAACTCGGGGATCTCCGAGGTCTTGAACCCGAACGCGGAATAGCCGAACTGCTCACCCAGGCGCATCACGAGCCGTCCGGGGATCTGCGCCGACAACGACGACGGGACCGCCCGCTCCTGCTTGGCGGTGATCACCGCACACAGACCGAGCGACCGGCCATCGCGGATCACCCGCTCGAGGGCGCCCCAGACGCCGTCGAGGTCGCGACGTTCCTCCAACTGCTGGCGGAGCGACCCGACGTTGTCGATCATCAGCACCACTGCGGGTTCACTCGATGCGACCGCGGCGGGACCGCCCTGTTCGAGGGCGAGTTGCTTGCGGTGGTCGAGGACATCGCTGAGGTGGGTCGCGAGGCGTGCGACACGATCCAGCTCATCGAGCCGCACGACCGCGCCGACGTGAGGCAACGCAGCGAGTGGAGCCAACACGTTGCTGTCGGCATCGATGCAGTACACGTGCACGTCGTCCGCTGACGACCGCTCAGCGAGACCGAGCACCAACGACACGAGCAACGACGACGTCCCGGCACCAGCGATCCCGTACACCAACAGGCTCCCGTCCGCATCGGGCGACCACCATGCCGGCGACTGCCGCTGTTCGTCGGGCAGGTCGACCAGAGCGAACGGGACGGCGTCGCCCGGATGATCTGCGAGGAAGCGTTCGAACGGCAGATGCTCGGTCAGCGGGTCGGGATACGGCTGGCGCTGCTCGCTCTGGCCGACCTCGAGCGCCGCGCCGGCGATCGCACCGACCAGGCGCACGAGGTCGGTCGGCGATCCCGCCACGGTGTCGTCGTCCTCCAACGAACGGCGGACGAGACGACTCTCCATCGGCGCGAGCTCGCGTGCGACCACGTACGGGCTCACATCGAGGTGGTGATGCGCCGCGCCAGCGGGCGGCGCCGCCTGATCGTCGATGCTCACACCGGTGGAGTACGCCGACTGGAACATAGTCAGCTCCCCCGCACCCAGGCGGGCATACGCCCGACCCGGGATCCGACGCGGGAGCTGCGCGGCATCCTTGGTTCCGATGACGTCGAGCGAGTCCCCGTCGTCCTGGACCCGCAACGCGATCCGGAGGTTGGTGTTCGCCCGGATCTTGTTGTCGACCACGCCGGCCGGGCGCTGCGTCGCGAGGATCATGTGCAGGCCCAGGCTTCGCCCGCGCTGCGCGATGTCCACCAGTGACGGCAGGAACTCGGGCAGTTCGGCGACGACCGAGGCGAACTCGTCGACGACGAGCACCAACCGAGGCAGTGGCGGCACCCCGTCGAGTTGCTGGTACTCGACGAGCGACGACGAACCGGCGGCGCGCAGCACCAACTCTCGATGCTGCAGTTCGGCCCGCAGACACCTCAGCACGCGGCCAGCGAGGTGCTCGTCCAGGTCGGTCACCAGGCCGACGGTGTGTGGAAGATTCGCGCATGCGTCGAATGCCGAGCCGCCCTTGAAGTCGACCAGCACGAAGTTGATGTCATCGGGTGGCAGCTCGGCGGCCAGTCCGACGACCAGACTCCGCAGCAGTTCCGACTTGCCCGCCCCCGTCGTGCCCGCGATCAACGCGTGTGGGCCATCGCCGACCAGATCGAGCTCGAGCGGGCCGCGATCGCTCATTCCGACCGTCACGACCGCTCGGTGGCCCACACGCCGGGACCAGCGGGCGACCAGATCGTCCGGCACCGGATCGAGCAACCCCAACAGCCCCAGCACCGGGACGGATTCCGGCAGCGTGGACTCCGATGCCATCGGCACGTCGGGATCGTCGAGTGGCGCGAGACGCCTGGCGACACGAAGCGCGAGCGATTCCGACGCCGAGTACAGGTGCACCGCGTCGACGTGACGCCGGTCCATCAGATAGTCGACGGTCGCGCCGTGATCCGGCTGCGCGGTCACCAACGTGGTGCACACCGCAGGGACATCGGCTGACTCGTCGGTGAGCGCCACGAACCGGAGCGGCATCGAGGCGTCGCTGAACAGGGGTCGAAGCGGAGCCGTCCGCTCACGCCACCACGTCGGCTCGTCGACGATGACGAGGGTGAGGTGGTTCGGTGAGACCGGCCGAGCGGGACGTTCCCATCCCCGGCGCACCGCCGCAGCCCATCCCGTCACCTGGTCCTCGGTCGAATACACCCGAACGCCCCCGCCGGAACGAGCGTGCGGGAGCCACTTCACCCATTCCCACGCATGCACACGGTCCCCCGACGACAGCACCACGACGTCGAGGTCGGCGGGGCCGTGCGCGACCGCTGCTTCCAGCAACACGCCACGAACCGCTGCTCTCCCGAAGTCCGATCCACCCACGAACGCCACGCCGCGTTCGGTGAGCAGGTCGACGGTGACCGGAACCATCGGCGTCGGCCCGAGGTCGTTGACGATCGCCTGCGCGCTCGACAACGCCTGTTGCGTCCGAGCGAGTTCCGGTGACCAGTCCAGGTCGGCGAGACCGATCGCGACCTGGAACACGTCGACGTGGCCCGGTCGACGTTGCCAGAGCTCCGGGGATGCGGACTCGCCGAGGAGGACGACGTCGGCCAGGTCGGGATGGGCGGCACGCCGCCGATCGCGCACCTGGTCGTGACGGTCGCGCGCCGCTGAGGTGAACGACGCGATCGCATCGCGATCGGCACGAGTCGACTCGTCGACGTCGCGACGACGACTCCGACGCTCCGTCAACCAGTTCGCTCCGCCCATCGCCGGCGACATGAGGCCGAACAGCAGGAACGTCGGGCTGCCGAGGAGCAGCGCCATCGCGATGGCGATCGGAATCGGCGCGAGCATCGTCAACAGCGGGAATCGACGAGCCGCGCGAACCTGAGCCCCGCCGTCGGGAACCTCCAACGGAGGCAGGTCCGGCGCCGGGGCGAGCCGGGGTGGGCGGTTGAACGCCGCCGTGCCGTCGACGCCGACGCCACCGAAGCGGTGACCGGCCGACACCCCCGCGCGAGGGTCGCGACGTCCGAGTGCGAACACCCGGCCGGCAACATCGACGAGTCCGGTCGTCCACGGGGTCGCCGACTCGGTACCGAGCACCACACCGTCGAGACGCACCTGTGCCGACGCCGCTCGCACGCCGACCGAGCCATCGCTGTCGACCTCGATCTCGAGCATCGGGGTGTCGACCGGCGCGGCATCGAGTTCCTGAGCGCTGACACGGCGCCCGACGCCGATGCGATATCGCCCTGCCGACAGCCAACTCCGGGCACCCGCGCCATGGCCGGCGATCTGGACGATCTCCACCCTGCCGTCCGACGGAGGCTGCTGGGCGTCGTCCATCGTCGCGATGGTGGAACCGTTGAGCAGACCACTGGTCCCGATCGACGTCGCCGACGGCACCGCTCGTCCGTCGATGTAGACGACCTGGCTCGCTGGCCGCCCCGTGACCCGCTCGACGACGTCCGTGAGGAGCGCGTCTTCCTGACCCGGCCCCAGCGAGACTTCTGCTTCCCCGTTGGGTGTTCGCAGAACGACATCCATGACGAGGTGAGACTACGACGCGTCGATCGCTCTCATGCTGACCGACGACGCGATCGTTCGCCGGCCACCGCGGACCCGGCGTGCGCGAACGCACGCACCGGTCGACACCGACAACGGCGGGCAGTACCGTGACGTCCACACCATCGGCTGCACCTTCGCGTTCCGTCGGGCGCAGCCGTCAGTATCGAGGCAAGGAGTGCACGTGGCAGTCATCGGTGGAGATCTCGGGGCAATGGCCTCGTTGTCCGGACGCTTCAATGGCGCCGGTGAGACGTTCCAAGCGCAGTCGCGTGGCATCGCCACGTCGGTCGACCGGGCGCTGCAGGCCTTCGTCGAGCAGATGCGATCCCTCGACACCGAAGCTCGAGGG
>JBAWHL010000338.1:0-8304 GCA_049593815.1 Ilumatobacteraceae bacterium
GCTCATCGCACCGTGGGTGGGGCGGGGCGAGCGGTGGGGCGGGGCGAGGGGTGGGGCGGGCCAGCGGTGAGGCCGGGCGAGGGGTCAGCGGTTGCGGAGGCGCTTGCTGAGGTCGTTGAGACGCTGCTTCTCGGCGCTGGTGAGTGAGTCCATGCCATCGGCGCCGATCTTGTCGAGCAGGGCGTCGAGCTCGATCTGGTCGGCGGGCGACGGCCCGGGCGACGGGGGAGCGGGAGCCGGTGCGTTCTTCCAGGGGCCTTCGACCACGCGCTGGCCGGATGAACCCGACGAGCGGCGGGGTTTGGCCGGCTTGCGCTTCTTGGTGCGACCCGACGAACCGCCGCCCTCGAGGGGGAGGTGGGGAATCGGCCAGCCGGTCGCGAGGCCGAGCGAGCGGCCAGCGACCAAGGCCGCGGCGACCGACACGAGCAGGAAGATCGTCAGGCCCGTGTTGTCGTTGCCGGTGTACTGGAGCAGGTTGAGCACGGTGAACACCGCGGCGAGGGCCCAGAGCGGGATGATCTCGAACCACTTCACCCCGGGGTAGGTCGCGGCGTAGACCCAGATGCCGCCGAGAAACAGAGTGCTGAGCCCGTACTGGAACATGAAGTCGATGCTGTCGTCGAGGGGGCCAAGCAGCGTGAGGATGACCGCCGGCACGATCGTGAGGGCGAGCACCCACGCCAGGAACTTGCCCCGGCCGAACAGTGCCTCGAGCTGCTGGCCGAAGAGCCAGAAGAACACGATGCCCAACAGGGACCAGATCTCCGGCTGGGTGGCGATCGGCCACGTGACGACACGCCAGATCTCGAAGTCGCGTACCAGGAACGGCACGAACCCCAGACGATCGAAGTTGGTGCGGCTGAACCCGTACAGGAACATCGACGCAACGGAGAGCGCGCAGACGATGTCGGTCGTCGTGACGTCGTAGCCCCCGGCACGGAACCAGCCGTCGTTGGGTCGTCGTCGGAAGATGGCGGCGAACTGGTCGGACATCGGGCCTCACGGTATCCCCCCATCCGTATGCTTGAGGTGTCATGGGGAAACGAGACGTGCCGATGCCCCGGATGGTGAGCGCGGTGGCGGGACCGATGGTGCAGCCATGGTGAAGCGTCCGCCCACTGGAACGATCCCGGAATCGCCGGGTTCGTATCAGTTCAAGGACGTCCACGGCCGCGTGATCTACGTCGGCAAGGCGTCGAACCTTCGTCAGCGACTGTCGAACTACTTCCAGTCGCCGCGCAACATGCATCCGCGCACCGCCCAGATGGTCGAGACCGCCGACTCGGTCGAGTGGACCACGGTCCGCAACGAGGTCGAGGCGTTGATGCTCGAGTTCTCGCTCATCAAACAGCACAACCCGAGGTTCAATGTCCGGTTGAGGGATGACAAGAGCTACCCGTTCCTCGCCGTGACGATCGACGACCAGTGGCCGCGGGCGTTGGTGATGCGCGGTCGCAAGCGCAAGGGGACCAGGTACTTCGGGCCATACGCCCACGCGTACGCCATTCGCGACACCCTCGACCTGTTGTTGAGGTCGTTCCCGATCCGCACCTGCAGTCAGGGAAAGTTCAACGAGCACGAGCGTCTCGGTCGGCCGTGCCTGCTGTTCCACATCGAGAAGTGCTCCGGTCCGTGCGTCGGCGAGATCGAGGAGATGCCCTACCGGCAACTCGTCACCGAACTGTGCGACTTCCTCGACGGCGACACCGACGAGATCGTCGACCGGCTCGAAGCGGACATGCAGTCGGCCGCCACGGCGTTGGAGTTCGAGCGAGCGGCTCGGCTGCGTGATCGGTTGCTGGCGGTGCGCAAGGCGATCGAGAAGCAGCAGATGGTCGCCGATCGTGACGAGGACGTCGACGTGATCGGGATCGCCGAGGACGAGCTCGAGGCGTCGGTGCAGGTGTTCTACGTCCGTCGGGGGCGGGTGGTCGGTCGCAAGGGGTTCATTCTCGACAAGGTCGAAGAACTGACGCCCGGCGGACTGATCGACCGCATTCTCGAGTCGATGTACGGCGAGGAGCCGATCCTCGGCGTGCCCAAGCAGGTCCTCGTGCCGTACGAGGCCGACAACCTCGCCACGTACGAGGAGTGGTTGTCGATGGGGCGCGGCTCGAAGGTGCAGGTGCGGGTGCCGCAACGTGGCGACAAGCGGGCACTACTCGAGACGGTCACCCGCAACGCCAAGGAGGAGTTCACCCGCCACCGCCTCCGTCGCGCCAGCGACCACAACACGCGCAGTCGGGCCCTCACGGAGATCCAGCACCACCTCGGCCTCCCGGAGGCTCCGCTGCGCATCGAGTGCTACGACATGGCCCATCTCCACGGCACCGACTACGTCGGGTCGATGGTCGTGCTGGAAGACGGACTGCCGAACAAGCGTGAGTATCGCCGTTTCAAGGTCAACGAGGTCGAGGGCAACGACGACTACGCGGCCATGGCCGAGGTCGTCCGCCGACGGCTGCAGGCGTACCTCGACGAACGGGACCGCCCGGTGACCGAACGCGGTGACAAACCGGGCAAGTTCGCCTACCCGCCGCAGCTCCTGCTGGTCGACGGTGGCAAGGGGCAGCTCAGTGCGGCGAAGCGGGTGATCGACGACCTGGGGCTGACGGACGAGATCCCGGTGGCCGGCCTGGCAAAGCGCTTCGAGGAGGTCTTCATCCCCGGACAGTCCGCCGCGGTGGAGATCCCGCGGGGGAGCGATGCGCTGTTCATGCTGCAGCGGATCCGCGACGAGGCACACCGGTTCGCGAACACGTTCCACCGCGAACGACGCGGCAAGCGGATGACCGCCAGCGCGCTCGACGGCATCCCCGGGCTCGGCGACGTGCGACGCAAGAAGCTGGTCAAGGAGCTCGGTGGGGTGAACGCCGTGAAGCGCGCGGAACTCGACGAACTGAAGGCCTTGAGCTTTCTCCCGGATGCGGTCGCCGAGGCGATCTTCCTCAAGTTCCATCCGTAGGGAGACGATCAACTCATTCGCGCCCCGAACACCGGCGGCGCACGGCCAAACGCCCAGCGTGAGTGATAAATCAATCACACGTGCGGGAAGTGTTCGGATAGTGTCAAGACCCACGCGGGCGGCGACCAGACGGAGTTGCATGACACGCGAACACGTGAACGAGGACAGGCGGAACGACAACCGATGAGGGCGGGAACAACTGTGAAGGCACCGACACGTCTCGTGGCATTGGCCGCGACGATCTTCCTCTCGGTGCTCGTGGTGGTCACCCCCGCGACGACGTCGGTGGTATACGCGCAGGCGGCGGCCGCGATCACGGCCACGAAGTCGGCCCCGGGCTCGGTGCTCGCCGGCGAGACCGTCAGCTACACGATCGGTGCGTCCAACCCCGGTCCCGAGGTGCTCTACAACGTCACGTTGCGCGACGTCCTCCCGCTCGGTGTCACCTACGCCGGGCCGACGACCCCGGCGGAGATCGGCGAGCCGCAGATCATCGTCACCCAGGTACCGGATCCCGCCGACCCCGCGATCCTGATGGATCAGCAGACGTTGATCTGGTCGAACGTCGGCGACCTCCAGGTCTCGGACTCGCTGGGTCTGTCCTTCGCCGTGAACCTCAACGAGGCTCCCGACGTGGCGCAACCGAATCTGCCCGTGTACCAGGTCGGGTCGTCGGTGCAGAACGCATCGGATGCGTACGGCAGCACCGACCCTCGGACCCTTCCCGGGTTCGACGCGGACGGACTCCCGATCGTGAATGCCGCCGTGACGGCCTCGTCGTCGGCGTCGGTCGCCACGCTGCTCACCGCCATCCAGGTACGCAAGTCCGAACCGAGCCCGGAAGGCGAACTCCTGCGCGGCGTGCATCGCCAGACCACCGTCTATCGACTCGAAGTCGAGGCGACCGGACTCGACGCCGTCAACGGCGTCACGCTCGTCGACTACATCCCCGCAGCGCTCGAATTCCTCGGCTGCGGCGGCGAGGACAACAGCACGGGATCGAGCCGGCCCGAGTATCCCGGTGCCCCGCTGCTCGATGTGACACCAACGCCCGCCGACTGTGTCTTCCCCGATTCGGTCGACACGGTGGTCAACCCGCCGGCGAACGGGACGACGGTCTACCCGCCGGGCGTGTACACCCGCGTTGAGTGGGACCTCGGCGACGTCGCCGCCGGATCGACCATCGTGCGGACCTACGCAGCCGGGATCCCGTTGCGCTCCAACGTGGCGTTCCCCGGCGGCACGGCCACCACCGGGATCCAGGCCTCGAACCTCGACAACAACACCGGCCCCTCGACGCGTGAGTCCGACAGCGAACAGGCGGTCACGAACATCGCCCGCGTGAACGGCACCTACGCCGGCACGACCGAGAGCGGCGTGCAGACCGTGTCCGACGATGACCGCGTCAGCCGAGCCATCGAGGACATCCGGGTGCGCAAGTCCATCGTCACCCCCGACCCGAACGTCTTCTCGACCGGTGAAGACGCCACGTATCAGATCGTCATCGACACGAGCGAGTACGTGAGCGCGAGTGGCATCGAGCTGACGGACGTGATGCCCAACGGTCTCTGCCCGTACAGCGACATCGCCTACGTCTCCAGTGGCACCGGATGTGGAACCGCCCTCGACCCGTCGGACCCGCGGTCCCCGTCGGTCGACCCGCCATCGGCCAACCCGACGTTCGGCATGTCGTCGGTCACGCCGACTGGATCGGGCGGGTTCACCGTCGTGTTCGATCCGCTGACCGTTCCCGCCGACGAGTCGACAACGATCACCTACACCGCGCTGATGCGCAACCTGTACGAGGACGGCCCGAACAACGACCGGCCGCCGGTGAGCGGGGACTCGTTCACGAACAACATCAACTCGAGCGGTATCACGACCCCGATCCCAGACACCGGCGAGACCGGTGAGGTCGCGGACGTGTCCGACGGGTCGTCGGCGACGCTCGTCTCCGGTGGCGTGGCGATCGACAAGCGCATCCGACCGCGCGGGTCGTTCGGGTCGTTCCTCGGCCCCGGTGACGATTGTCCGGCTGGCCCCGGCGAGACGGATCAGTACATCGACCCGGAGAGCCTTCCGCTCGGCGAGCGCGCCGAGGAGTTGGCCTTCCGACTCGGCGACCAGGTGTGCTTCCTCCTGCGTGTCGACTTCGATCCGACGATTCGTACACGCAACCCGGTCATCACCGACTTCCTGCCGACTGGCATGCGATACATCGCCAGCTCGATGATCGAGACCGCCGAGAACACGGTCGTCGAGACGAACATCGGCGCTGCCGAGGTCCCGGCCGACGGCCCGCTCGTCATCACCCCCGGCGTGGTCGACCCCTTGGTCGGCGGATCCGACCTCTACGTCGGCTTGCCGTCAGACGACGGCAGCAACGTGCCCAAGGTGTTCGAAGTCGTGTTCAAGGCCGAGGTCGTCGCCGTTCCCGACAACGACGTCCCGCAGATCACCGGCAACCTGATGAAGATGCGCACGGAGAGCACCGAGGGTCAGGCGCGCTCGTACCGCGATCGCACCGGCATGGCCATCGTGCCCGCGCCTCCCGTCAGCATTCTCAAGGGTGTCGAGCACGTCGATGTTCCCTTGTTCACCGCAGCTGGCCCCGACGAGGACGACAAGGAGGTCCGCGAAGGCTCCACCGTCACGTTCCGACTCGACGTGACCAACGACGGTTCGGCGTTGACCTTCAACGACTACTCGACGCGCGACTTCGAGATCTGGGACGTCCTGCCCGCAGGAATCCGTTGCGCGCAGATCTCCAACATCTCGTACTTGGGCGCCGCCGACGGGACCCCGGTCGTCGATCCGCTCCCCGCCGGACAGTCCGCGGTCAGGGTCTGCACCGACCCAGGTGACGCCGACCAGCCGACCTTCGTGGGCAACGGCCAGCGCAGCGCCATCCGCTGGCAGTTCCCCGTGGCCGTCGAGGACCCGAACACGCCGGAGGCCGACAACGAGTTCTGGGAGATCGACGCGGGCCAGACCCGCACGCTGACCTTCGACATGGAGATCCCGAGCCCGACGAGCATCTCGACGACCTTCCTCAACACCGGCGCGGTGCGGAGCTTCCAGGCGTTCACGAACGTCCTCGACGACACCGCTGACTACTACCCGGCGAACAACATCGACTCGAGTCTCACGAGTGACGACTACACCGCCGACGCAGCCAGCGACGTCTCCGACGTCTACACGCCGGGTGCCGTGGTGACGAAGTCCGGCGTGACCGAAGTCGACGAGTCGGGCAACAACCTCCTCGTTCAGGCGGTCCCGGGCGAGCGGATCACGTACACGATCGGTGTCAACCTGCCGTCGGACGTGAGCGTGTTCGACGCTGCGCTGCGTGACATCCTGCCGTCGCAGGTCGACATCGTGTCGGGTTCGCCAGTCGGGAACTTCTACGCGAACTGGCCGACCGATCCCACCGCTGCGGCATTGCCAGCCGGCTTCGTCCTCGACCCGGTCACCGCGGAGCTGACGTTCCCCGACGGGGTGGACGGCTACACCAATGACACCGCCAACACGCAGCGCTTCGAGGTCGTCTTCGACGTGATCGTACGGCCATCGATCACGGGACAGCCGAGCATTCTCAACCGTGCCCGCTTCGTCTCCAACGACTCACAGGGCGGCACACCGGTCACCACAGACGACGCGACCTCCAACAACTCGGTCGTGCAGGCCAACCCCTCGATCCTGAAGTCGAATGACACGGACAGCGGCGTCGTGACCGCCGGCCAGACCGTTCGGTACACCGTGACTCCGCGCAACCTGAACGCGTCTCGACCGCCGTTGCACGACGCGTTCGTCACCGACTGCCTCCCCGCGGGTCTCGGGTTCGTCGACACGGTGCCCGCCGGTGGTCTCGCTGCCGGCTTCCCGCAGGCCGGAGATCCGGTGGCCAACGGATGTGCGGCCGGCACCGAGGCGATTCGCTGGGACGTCGGAACGATCAACGGTGGGGCCACGGTGCCCCTCGTCTACGACGTCGAGGTCGAAGACACTGCCGTCGGCGGCGCCAGCTACCAGAACACCGCGTCCGTCGTCGGGAGTTCACTCGACAACGGAGTCAACGACCCGACCGTGGAACGCGTGTACACACCCAATCCGGTCTCCAACACGGTGATCGTCCCCGGCTCGGGTACGACGAAGACCGTCGACAAGACCGAGGCGACGATCGGCGAGCTCGTCACCTACACCGTTCGCTCGACAGCTCCCCGCGACGTCAACTTCTACCAGGCAGCGGTCCGGGACCTCGTGCCGTCGTCGCTCGATCCGGCGACGCTGCGCCTCGTCAGTACCGACTGCCAATCGTTGGGCAACTCAACGGTTCCGAGCCCGCCGCCGTGCGACGCGACGACGGGCACGTTGTTGCCGTCCGTGGCGGTCCCGGGTGGTCTGCTCGTGGCGACCTACTACGGCGACATCGCCGCGGTTCCGTACGACCGACTGGTCACGACGGTCTACGAGGCCCGAGTCGCCGACATTCCGGCGAACGACGCCGGGGACCTCATCGTCAACGAAGCGCAGTCGGTCTGGGACCTCGTCGATGCGCCGACCGTGCCGACCTCGGCTGACTATCCCTGGGAGAACGAGGGCCCCGTCGACACCGCCGAGACGCGGATCGTCGAACCGATGCTCAGCCTCGAGAAGTCGGTGTCGAACGCGACGCCGGAACCGCTCGACATCTTCACCTACACGATCAGCCTGAACAACGCATCGGGCGCGAACGTCAGCGCGGCCTACAACGCGACCGTCGTCGACCAGATCCCTGCAGGTCTGATCGTCGACCCCGCGTCGATCGACCCGGCGCCGTCGCAGTTCGACCCGCCCTCCGGCCTCGTGTCGGGCAGGATCGAATGGGATCCGACCGATCTCCCGGGTCCGAACGAGCCGGGTTCGAGCATCGAACTCACCTACCAGGCCACCCTCGCCGAGAGCGACCTGATCGACGGCTCGGCACTCACGAACGTCGCTGACCTGGAGACTTACGAAGGCCTCGACGCCGGCGTCGGCGCCGGCGACAATCGCCGGGTCTACGAGGGCAACACCGACGACGCGACCGTCACCCCCGACTTCCCGCTGCTGGAGACGGTGAAGACCGCCACCGACGGCGAGCCCACCTACATCGGCGCCGACTACACCTGGAGCGTCGAGGTCACCAACGTCGGTGGTGGCCGCGCCACCGGTGTCGGCATCATCGACACGCTGCCGGAGAACTGGACCTACGTTCCGGGGAGCAGTGAGCTCGTGCAGGTGTCCGGCCCACCCGCGGTGGCCATTGCCGACCCGATCGTGGGTGCTCCCTGTCCCGCCGGAGCGCTGTGCTGGGT
>JBAWHL010000339.1:0-3282 GCA_049593815.1 Ilumatobacteraceae bacterium
GTGTTGAAGTTGATGCTCGACGCCATGTTGGCGATGTACACCTCGTCGGGCGCGAGTTCGGGCGTGGCGACCTCGTCGACGTGGAGCGACTTGCGGGGGTCCTTGTCCCACGATTCGACGCCTTCGAACATGGCGGTTTCGTCTCGCTTGACGAACGCAGCGCGGTAGCTCTCGGGAATCGCGAGGTTGGCGATGTCGTCGCCGCTCGCCCCGGACTGGATGGCGTCGAGGATCTCCTGCATGGCTCGCGACGCTACAGATCAGCCACTTCACCCGACAAACCCCGAAACGGTGCACGTTCGTGACGCTCAGCCTCACGAACGAGGCATTTTTCGGGGGGTTGGGGGTGGGGGTAGCGTTGATTCATGGCTTCTCAAGGTTCGTACATCATCGCTGGCGCCCGCACCCCGATCGGGAAGATGAGTGGCGCCCTCGCTTCGTTCTCCGCTGCCGACCTCGGTGGATTCGCGATCGCTGCAGCTCTCGAGCGCGCCGGCGTCGCCCCCGAAGAGGTCGACCACGTCATCATGGGCCAGGTGCTCATGGCCGGCCAGGGTCAGGTCCCCAGTCGCCAGGCCGCCGTCAAGGCCGGCATCCCGATGAGCGTGCCGTCGGTGAACGTCAACAAGGTGTGCCTGTCCGGGCTCAACTCGATCTACCTCGCCAACCAGATGGTCGCCTCCGGTGAGGCCGACATCGTCGTCGCCGGTGGCATGGAATCGATGACCAACGCCCCCTACCTCGCCGACGGCGCCCGCGGCGGCTTCCGCTACGGCAACACCGAGCTGCGCGATGCGATCATCGCTGACGGCCTGTGGTGCTCCTTCGACGCCTGCCTCATGGGACTCGGCACCGACGGCTACGCCCGCGACGCCGAGGTCACCCGAGCACAGCAGGACGAGCTGGCCGCTACCTCGAACGAGCGAGCAGCCAACGCCATCAAGGACGGTCGCTTGACCGACGAGATCGTGGCGGTCTCGGTGCCCCAGCGCAAGGGCGATCCAATCCTCGTCGAGACCGACGAGGGCGTCCGTCCCGGCACCACCGTGGAGAGCCTCGGCGGCCTCCGCCCCGCGTTCGATTCGCAGGGCACCGTCACCGCCGGCAACGCATCGCAGCTCTCCGACGGCGGCAGTGCCGTCATCGTGATGTCGAAGGCCGAGGCCGAGCGCCGCGGCGTCGAGCCGCTCGGTGAGTTCGTGTCCTACGGCATGGTTGCAGGACCGGACAACGCGTCGCTGCTCAATCAGCCGAGCCGTGCGATCCTCCAGGCCGCCGAGCGTGCCGGGATCGCCATCGGCGACATCGATCTGTTCGAGATCAACGAAGCGTTCGCCGCCGTCGGCATCGCCTCGATGGCCGAACTCGGCATCAGCGACGACATCGTGAACGTCAACGGCGGCGCGATCGCCCTCGGACACCCGATCGGCATGAGCGGCAACCGTCTGGCGCTCACGATGCTCCACGAGCTCAAGCGCCGCGGTGGCGGCACCGGCGCGGCCGCGCTCTGCGGCGGCGGCGGCCAGGGCGACGCCGCCATCCTGCGCACCGTCTGACGCACCCCGCTGACGCACTCTCGAGCGTCCGCGACGAGCGCAGCGACCCACCGTGGTCGACTCGCTCCTCGCGGGCGCTCGTTCGCGTTCGGGCCACCCATCGTTCGGGCCACCCGTCGTTCGGGCACGACCCGACGGTCGATGGCCAGCCGAGCCCAGTCCGAGCCCCGATCGTGTCCTGTCCGAACGCCGGCTGAGTCCCCGCCGAGCCCCGTCTGAGCGCCGCCCGAGTCCCGGCAGAACGCCGGCTGAGCCCTGGACGAACGCATCTGTCATCCGATGCGCCAGTTCACCACTGCCCGCGTTTGACAGACCACGTGCAGTCGCTATACTGACGTTCACGCCGACATTTGTTGCGAACAGTTGACAAATGCGGCAGCGTTCCGTAATCTGAATGTAACAACTTGATCGAGCGACTCCGAACTCTGAGGCGCCACCCTCTGGGGCATCATCAAAACGAATCGGCCCGTCCGCCCGCTACCGATTCGTGGAGATGGTGCCCCAGTTCAGTTTTCGGCCGGTGCTGTGCCGTCAGTCGACGAGACGGCGGCCCTCGAGGGCCCGCCCGAGGGTCAACTCGTCGGCGTACTCCAGGTCACCACCGACCGGGAGACCGCTCGCGATCCGGGTGACCCTCAGGCCGATCGGCTTGAGCAGACGGGCGAGATACATCGCCGTCACCTCGCCCTCGGTGTTCGGGTTCGTGCACAGGATGATCTCCTCGATGCCCTCGGCATCGATGCGGGTGATCAACTCGCGCACCTTGAGCTGTTCGGGGCCGATGCCCTCCAGCGGACTCATGGCACCGAGCAGCACGTGGTAGCGCCCACGGAACTCGCCGGTCTTCTCGATCGCCACGATGTCGCGAGACTCCTCGACCACGCAGACCACCGAGGAATCGCGCGCATCGTCGTTGCAGATCGGACACAGTGCCGCCTCGGCGATGTTGAAGCAGCGGTCGCAGAAACGCACACGAGCCTTGGCATCGGTGATCGCGTCCGCGAGCCGCGTCGTGTCCTCGGCAGGCACCTTCAACAGGTGGAAGGCGATGCGCTGCGCCGACTTCGGGCCGATGCCCGGAAGGCGGCCGAGTTCGTCGATCAGAACCTGAACGGGTGGGGTGTAGTTGCCAGCCATCGCAGGGGGCTCAGCCCGCTTCCTCGATCAGTTCCGAGCCCGGGAAGGCCTCGGCCAGCCGCTCGATCGGCGTCTTCACCGATTCCGGCGGAGCATCGACGAGGCTGTCGAGGTCGACCTCGTCGTCGTGCGGCAGTTCCGACACGACCGGCGCCGGCTCGTGCTCCTCGACCTGTTCCAGCGCCCGACGCTCCGCAGCGGCGCGCGGCGACTCCGGAGGCGGACCCGACGGCTCCGAGGGGCCGGGGTCACCGGTCGGTGCGATGGTCGGCGACGCTGGGATTGACGGGGCACTCGATGACGTCGTGCTCCCGCCGCCACCACCGTCGCCGTCACCGGCGACGAGTTCCAGGGTGACCTTGCCACCGGCGAACTCCGACACGACCGCTTCGACCGCAGCGCGGTGTTCTTCGCACTTGCCACGATGGACGGCGTTGGGCACCGAGAGTGACAGGGTCGAGGCCGAGCTACTGATGAATCCTGCCGGCGCATAGATCGCACGTGGCATCCCCCGAAGCGATGGGCGCAAGGAGTTCTCCCAGTCGTCCGCGCTGATCATCCGTGGGCCAGCAGCGGGCGCCTCGGTCGG
>JBAWHL010000340.1:0-11157 GCA_049593815.1 Ilumatobacteraceae bacterium
GACACCGATTCGTTCTGGGGGTTGTGGATCTACCTCGGTGTGATGGCGGTCATCGTCGGCTTGTGGCTCGCAGCGTCGCCGTTCACCCTCAAGCACCCGCGTACCGTTCGCCGGTTCGGCCAGGCGGTCACCGGCAAGATCAAGATGATGATGGAGTGGACGGACCCGAAGGCCACCTACGACGAGGACGACATCTCGGAATTCCAGTGGCCGAATGGGCACATCCCCGAGTCCGAGGAGTACGACGCGATGCTGGCCAACGGCTTCGCCGACTACAGACTGCGGATCGACGGTCTGGTCGCGAACCCGGTCGAGTTGAGCCTCGCCGACTTGCGCGCACTGCCGTACCACGACCAGATCACCCAGCACTACTGCATCCAGGGTTGGTCGGGGATCTCCAAGTGGGGAGGGGTGACCATGGCCGACATCTGCGAGCTGGTGAAGCCCGATCCATCAGCGAAGTGGGTGGCGTTCTACTCCTTCGCCGAAGGGCCGCTCGGTGGGCTCTACTACGACTGTCACCCGATCGAGAACATGTTCCACGAGCTGACGATCCTCGCTCTCGACCGCAACGGTGCACCCCTCAACGAGACCTACGGTGCACCGGTGCGCCTGCGCGACGAGGTCGAACTCGGTTTCAAGATGGTGAAGTGGATCCAGGCGATCGAGTTCGTCACCGACTTCTCACATCTCGGTGCCGGTCAAGGTGGCTACAACGAAGACCACGAGTTCTTCGGATACCGCCAACCGATCTGATCAGCCGACCGTCCGCCGAGCGTGGCCGGGAGCGTCTTGGTGTGCGCGCTCGGCTTCGAACATCGACCCCCCGGCTAACATCGCACCATGTCGAACGGAGCGGCGCTTCGGCCAGCCGAAGTCGTAGATCGCACCATGACCGACGTACTCGGCCTTCACGACCGTGCCCGAACCGTCCCACGACGGACATCACACACGTTGGTCGGACGGGATCGTCTCGACCATCTGTATGCAGCATCGACGGGACGCGTGATCCGCGTGCTCGCCCCCGGCGGCTTCGGAAAGTCGACGCTCGTGGCCAAATGGGTGGGGTCCGAGCATCGTCGCGTCGTGTGGATCGACCTCGAGCCGATCGACAACGCCCCGGCAGTATTGGCCGCGGCGCTTCAGCATGCAATGCGCGACCTCAACGTTCGCGATTTCTCGTCGCTCCCGCTTGCGCCCGCGGGATCGAGAAGCTTCAACGACTGGGTCGTCCCCGCCATCGGCGCCGCGGTCCTCGGATGTACGGAACCGTTCGTGCTCGTGCTCGACGACGTCCACGAAATCGAGACGTCCGATTCCGGCAACCTGATCGACGCAATCGCGGAGCATCTGCCCGCTGACTCGACGCTGGTGCTCGCCGGTCGTGCACACCGGGCCGATCGGTCGATCGCTCGGCTCCGGCTCGAGCCGGGGGTGATCGACGTGGATGCATCAGATCTCGCGCTGACGCCGGAAGAGTCCCGACTGCTGCTCGGGTCGATGGGCGAACTCACCGACGGTCTCGAAGACGCCGTGAGTCGATTCGAGGGTTGGCCGGCTGGGCTTCGATTGGCGGGCAAGGTGATGTTCGCGAACGCTGACCTCTCGGGGCTCTTGGCGAACGACATCGCAGACGCGACCCACATCACCGACTACCTCAGGTCGGAATGGACGTCATCGGTCGACCCCAACCATGTCGCCTTCCTGCGCGATACAGCATGTCTGGAGCGGTTCACCGCCGACATGTGCGACGAGGTGTTGGGACGCACGGGTTCCGGCGAATTGCTGCGTCGATTGGAACGCGAGGCCCAGCTCGTGTTGCCGCTCGACGTGCGCGGCGATTGGTTCCGGATGCATCAGTTGCTCGCTGATCGGCTCGAAACCGAGCTGCGAAGCTCGGAGCCCGACCGCTGGCGTGAGGTGCATCGCGCCGCCTCTGTCTGGTGGGAGGCGCATGGCGACATCGATCGCGCCATCGCACACGCGTCACGCGTCGGCGATGTCGACAGGTGCGAGACATTGGTGAACAGCCATGGTCCACTTCGGCTTCCGATCGGCGCACACGACATGGTCCGACGGTGGCTCGATCTGCTGCCTGAGGAGCGCGTCCGGGCGTCACCCACGCTGTGCGCGCTCGCAGTGGGCGCGGCGACCCATCGCGGCGACGGACGAACGGCGCTGCAATGGGTCCAACACCTGGGGCGCATCGTCGGGCTCGATGACGCCGCTGCGGACTCCGACGATCAGATGGTGTGGCTCGCTGCCGCGATGCGCGCGACGCACGAGAGTCGTTCCACCGCCTCTCAGATCCTTGCCGCGCGGCGAGCCCGCGAGGGCCTTGCTGATGGAATGTGGCGGGAAGTGGCCGGTTGGGCCTTGGGCGGACATCTGTTCATGATCGGTGATGAACGGGCAGCCGAGGTGTGGGCCGACGCCGCGCTGAGCGCCGAGTTCATCGGTGCGCCACTGTTGGCGGGGAACTGTCTGTCGTGCGCCTCCGTCGCCCATGAACTGATGGGAGATCGAGAACGCGCCCGTGACGCCGGCACTCGGGCTCAAGCGCTCGTCAGGGGGGCGCACGCGACGCTGCTTCCGCCGGCAGCGATCAGTGTTGCGGTGAGCTCGCTCATCGAAGTCCGGGCTGGTCGGAGCGACGTGGCATCGACCGAGTTCGCCATCGCTCGCAGGCACCTCGACAGCTACCGCGACATGGGGCCCTGGTACAACGTGCTGGCCCGGCTCGCACTCGTCCAGACCGCGGTGCTCCTCGATGACTGGTCAGGCGCTCGGGTGCTCCTGAGCGAGGCGGAGCGCATCGGTGCGATTCCGGGCGACGCCTCAGGCGTCGAACGACACATCACCGCGCTGCGGACCCAGGTCGAGGCCGTGCCGCATGCTCTCGCGCACGCGTCCGGAACGTTGACGCCCGCTGAACGGAGGATTCTGCAGTATTTGCCGACCAATCTCACCTTGTCCGAGATCGCCGATGAGCTGTTCGTCGCCCGCAACACGGTCAAGACACACGCAGCGGGGATCTACCGCAAGCTGGGGACCAGGTCGCGCAGCGAGACTGTGGTGCTCGCGCGCCAGGCGGGCATGCTCGACGATCCGTCGCAAGGTCTGGTGTGACCGACGGGGACGGATTCTGAGGTGGAGTCCCAACGACGTGGGGCTGGAGCCTCAGGAGGGAGTGGTCGTGTCAGATGTCGTCGGGCAGTGCTGCAGTCGTCGTCGGCGTTTCGCCCGACCACGACGGCTTGCGGAGGCGATAGATGAACTGCGGTGGGATCGCGAGGATGACCACCCCTGCTGCGATGAGTGCGGCGTAGGCCGGCGCCGACATGTCGGAGAACCCGGCCGGCGGTGTGAGGCCGAGGATGATCGCCGACAGCGCTGACAGGATGCCGATCGAGGCGATCACGGGCAGGCCCTTGATCTTGATCGGGCGCTCGCGGTCGGGTTGCGAGCGCCGCAGCTTGATCGCCGCCGCGAACATGCAGACGTACATCAACATGTAGAGCGAGATCGAGACGTCCTGCAGCATGGCGAACGCCGCCGACGTGTTCGGCGCCACGACGAAGACGAAGGAGAGCACGGTCACGACCGCGCCCTGCAGCAACAGCAGTGGCATCTGCACGTCGTTCTTGTTCGTCTTCTGGAGTCCCTTGGGGAGATAGCCGGCCTTGCCGACGAGCCACATGCTCCGGCTCGGCCCCGCGATCCAGGCGATCGAGGCGGCGAGGGCTCCGAGGACGAGCAGGCCCGACAGCACGTTGGAGAGCCCCGGGATGCCGAACCCGTCGGCGTACGCCGTGAACGCCTGCGACGCACCGGAGGTGAGTTCGAGCGATGCGTCGGGGACGACCACGGAGATGGCCAACGATCCCAGGAGGTACATCGAGAAGACGATGACCGCCGCGAGCAGCACCGACTTGAGGTAGTTCTTCGGCGGTCCCTTCAGATGGGCGATGTGGACCGCGTTCACTTCGAGTCCGGCGAACGCGACGAAGGTGCCGACCACGAGCGCGATGCTCGACAGTCCGGTCACGGGCGGCACCAGATCAGCGACCGCGAACGGAATCTGGGACGGCCTGCCGTCGCCGAGCCAGACGAACATGAAGAAGATCAGCGACATGGCGGGCACGATCGTGCCGAGTGTGAGGCCGATGTTGCTGATGCCGGTCGACGACTTCATCCCCCGGCTCACGATCCACGTTGCGAGCCAGAACACGACGAGTACGACGGTGCCCATGTAGGCACCATTCGTCGCCAGGTCCGGTCGGCCGAACGCCGTGGCGAGCGCGGCGGCGCCGAATGACAGCAACGACGGATACAGCGTCACACTGTTCATGAACACGAACCACGTCGCTTGGAAGCCGGTCCGATCACCGAACGCCTCCCGCACCCAGACGAAGATGCCTCCCCGATTCGATGTGGCCAGTTCGGCGGACACGAGACCCACGGGAAGCAGGAACAGCATCGCGGGGAGCAGGTACACGGTCACGGCACCGAGTCCGAAGCTCGCCGAGTCGGACAGCTGGGCGATGCTGCCGACGCTCGCGACCATGAGCATGGCGAGTGCCGGCCAGGCGACCATGGCGACCGCCTTGATGCCTCCGCCCGAGTTCGACTCCGGGCCGGATGGTTCGGTGGTCATCAGCTGCTCGTCTCGACCGGGTCGATGGCGGCGACGGCCGACTCATAGTCCGGTGTCACGTCGGGGCAGTAGGTCTGGATCACCAGACCGGCGTAGACGACTGCATCGTCGGTGATCGTCTTTCGCCGGCCCAGGGCGGTGTTGCCACGAAGGATCAAGTCTGCTGAGGTCGTGGTGCCGCCGTCGAAGGCATCGCAGACCGCCGATGCATCGGTCCCATACAACGCTGTGGCGAGGTCCACCGTGAGGCGAGGAGCAACTCCGGCCGCCGAGGTCGCCGCGATGAGCTGTCCAGCGAGTTGCTGCTCGGTCGCCGCGTCAGCCTCGCTCGTCGACGAGCACCCGACGGCGAGCATCATGGTGCACGCGACCACGGCGACAGCTCGCTGGTGAACAGCTCGTCCTCTTCTCACGGCGCCTCCTCGGAGCGATTCGTCGCATCGGTCGCGACGATCGAAGCGACCCTACGCCGCGGGCGCGCGTCAGGTGTCCTTGGGCTGGACGGCGCGCAGGCCGGCCCACGACAAATCGGCGACGACCTGGGCGATCTCGTCGGGATCGAATTCGTCGCCGCGTTCGACCAGGAGGCGACTGGCGCCCTCGGCGAGGCCGACGAGGGCGTGCGCCAGCGTCGTGCGGTGTCGTTCGTCGATGTCGACGGCGATCAGCGGTGCGACGGCCTGGGCGGCCTGCGCGGTGATCCGCTGCACCGCAGCGTTGAACTCGTCGTCGCGGCGGGTGCCGGAGCCGAAGAGAAATCGGAACGCGTCGTGATCGTCGGCGACCCACCGGAAGTAGGCGCGGAACCCGAGCTCGGTCTGGCTCTTGCCATCGGTCGCCTCGGCAGCGGCTTTGGAGATGTTCGCCAGCAGACGGTCGCCGACCTCGTCGATCAGGGCCTGGTAGAGGTCGCGCTTGGAGTCGAAGTGCTGATACAGCACTGGCTTGGTCACGCCCACGGCATCGGCAACGTCGTTCATCGAGGCGCCGTGGAAGCCTTCGCGGGCGAACACTTCGAGGGCGACGTCGAGAATCTGCTCACGACGAGCGTTGGCGGGAAGTCGGACGGACATCAGTTACCCGATGGTAACCGGCACGCGCAGGAACTCGGAAGTGCCCGTTGGTTCAGAAACCGCGCTCACGGTCGTCACGTTCGGCAGCCTTGACGGCGTAGCCGACGATGATCGACGGAGCGAGGAGCACGCAGCCGATCACGAACGACACGATGACGAGCGTCGCCATCACCGAGGAGAAGCCGACGGCGAAGGCGATGAAGAACAGGGCCATCGCGAGTGCGACGAACAGGTAGCCGACCCGGTTGGCGAGCAGCGTCCACTTGGCGATCTGGGCTCGACGGGCCCGGACCGGGTCGACGTCATCAGGAGCGGTGAGAGGGTTCGACATACAGTCAGCACATGCTACGAGCCGAATCCCGAGAGCCATGACGGTCTCGTTGACCTTCGATGCCCGCGTCGCGGTGGTGACCCTCGACCGACCCGAACGACGAAATGCCGTCGATCATCCGACGCTGCTCGAACTGCTCGACGTGCAGGCAGCGATCACGGACGCGGCGGCGTCGGTCCGTGCGGTGGTGCTCACGGGCACGCCACCGGCGTTCAGCGCCGGAGCCGACCTCACCGGGGTCGAGCAGGGTCAGTTCACCGCGGACCTGACCGCGGTGTTGCATGGATTCGGATCGCTCGCTGTGCCCGTCATCGCTGCCATCGATGGCCCGGCGCTCGGCGCGGGTGCGCAACTGGCCATCGCCACCGACCTGCGAGTGGCGACGCCGCGATCGATCATTGGGATCCCGGCGGCCAAGCTGGGCCTGGTCGTGGATCACTGGACCGTGCGGCGTCTGGCGACGGAGTTCTCGCCGCCGATTGCCCGCGCGATGCTGTTGACCGCGGCGACCTACACGGCCGAGGAGCTCCACCGGACCGGTGGCGTCCACCGCCTCGGAACGTTCGACGACGCTCTGGTGTGGGCGCACGAGATCGCCGAGCTCGCACCGTTGACGATCGCAGGGCACAAGCTGGCCCTCGAGCGGGCGATTCCGGAACCGCCGATCGACGATCTCGTGGAAGCGGCTCGGAACGCGGCGTGGGCGAGCGACGACGCCGACGAAGGTCGTGCGGCGTTTCTGGAGAAGCGCCCTCCCCGGTTCACGGGACACTGACGGACGCGGGACGCGTCCTCGGGTTCAGCAGTCGAGGGCAGCGAGCGAGACGTCGACGTGCAGTTTGGCGTGGCCGGCGTATTCGTGGGCTTCGTCGAGGGAGTCGGTGGCGAGCGTGAACGTCGACCAGCCCACGACTCGCATCGGATGGCTGGGCAGCGAGGGCATGGTGTTGCTCGATCGCGTCCAGGCGTCGATGGTCTCTTCCATGGTCGTCCAGCGCTGGGCGGGATCGTCCCAGGAGCCGCCGAGCACGTCGCGTTCGACGCATTCGTTGCCGGCCAGCGGCAGCGCCAGTCCCTCGGGGGTGCCGTCGAGACCGGGGAGTACGCCATCGAGAACCATGCCATCGATCGTCCCGTCGCCGTTGCGATCGCCGTAGCCGGGGCCATTCGGTCCGACGACCAGATTCGCGGCGGTCTCCGCCGCGACGTGAGCATCGTCGATGGTGTCGGCATCCCGCCAGGTCGCGACGGCGACGTCGAGCGCCGCCAAGCGTGCTTCGAAGGCGTCGGCCGAGCCGGTCGCCCCAACGTCGGACGTCGGCGTCGCGGCGCCCTCGTTCGCCTGGTCGTCGGGCTCCGCGTCAGAAGCGCCGCACGATGCGAGAAGCATCCCGGTCGCGAGGATGGCGAGCAGCTTGACGGTCATGAGGTCGGCGTCGCCGGGTCGGGGTCGGCGTTCGACTCCGCGATCTGGCGGATCCCCTCCACGGTGCGCTGCATGCTGTCGTGCAGCTGTCGGAGACGACCCATGAGGATGCGCGTCTCGAGCTCCGGTCGCGCGTCGATGATCGACGTGAGACCGGATGGCCCCGGGCCGAGACGCAGCTCGAACCGGAGGTCGGTTCCCGTCTGGTTCGGTTCGAGGACGAAACACCAGGTGGCGCCCGGGTTGTCGACGTCGTTGGTGGCCCACCCGAAGACCCGTTCGGGTTCGTAGCGGTCGATGTGGGAGATCATGTCCCATTCACCCAGCGTCGAGTTGGCGTTGCGTCCGGTGAACCTGGCACCGAGCGCCGGTCCGGCGTCGATCCACGTCCCGCCGCTGTACTCGTCGGAATGGGGAGCGGGTGTGTCGAGATCGGTCACGATCGGCCAGACCACGGAAGCTGGAGCGGCGATCGTCACCGCCACGTGCGTCCCGACGCCATCGGCGAACCTGATCGGGTCGCTCGGTCCGCTGCGGAAGGTGAGCGGTGGGGCTGGAGGGGTGTCGCTGGGCTGATGTGTGGTCATGGTCAGAGGTTCGGCGGCAGGAGGCGGTTGACGTTCTGGAAGAAGAAGTACAGCGTCACTGCGAAGGGAACGATGCCCACCATCGCGCCCACCCAGTCTCGCCTCGCCTTGCGACTGATGAGGTACGACCCGATGCCGATCGCGGCGAGCAGCAGCCCCCACAGGGCGACCTGGCTGTTGGCACCCGGGTCGCTGAACCATCCGTCGGAGAACGCGTCGGAGATGCCTTCGTCGATCTCGGCCGCCGAGGGCCCGTCGGGGTCGACTGCCACGCTCGGGTCGTCGATGGGTTCGGCCACCACCGTGGACGTCGGGTCGGGCACGGAGTCGACGACGGAGTCGGCAGGTGCGGCCGTCTCGTCGCCAGGAAGATCGTCCCCCGACAGACCGTCACCGACCGGGCGGCCGTAGTTGAGTTCGGCTTGCCCGGCTGGTGCCGATGATGCGGCCTCGTCGAACTCGGCCGTCACGACGTAGCGCTCGCGTGCGGTGTACTTGGGGTGACACGAGGTCAACGTCAGCGTGGCCCGTGTCGGGTCGACGGTAGCGACGACGTAGTAGTCGCTCGGCGACACGATCTGCTGCCCGGTGACTCGATACACGAATCGGCCCGCCACGGTCGTGACCACGATCTCGTCGCCCGTCGACACCTTGTCGATGTCGTAGAACGGTTGTCCGTACGTCGTGCGGTGTGCCGCGATGGCCGCATTGCCCAACTGCCCGGGCATCGGCGTGTCGGGGTAGTGGCCCGGCCCCTTCTTCAGGTCGCCCTTGGACACGCCGGCGACCACGATGTGATCGACACCCATCGTCGGAATCTCCAGCCGGGCGACCGGGTCGCCTTCGGCGATCGGTGGAAGATCCTGCACCGGGACGGTCTCGGCGGGCACCGAGTCGACCGGGACCGAATCGACCGGGATCGACTCCAGCGGGGCAGTCGACGGCGGCGTGGACGTGATCACGGTGGTCGACGGAGCGGTGCCGGCCAGGAGCTCGTCGAACTCGTTCTCGAGCGCGTTCTGCGCTCGGGCGGTCTCGATCGCAGTACCCCACAGCTGGTAGGCGACGAAGCCGAACATCAGCAGACCGGTCGCGATGAGGACCTTGCCGACCCCGCTCACCCACCAGCGCCAATCCTTCGGAGGCGGTGGCCGGTCGAACTTGCGAACGCGCCCCACCGGAGCTGGGTTGGGGTCGAGGTCCGCCACGAAGGTCGAAGCTACCTGGCATGCACCATCGCGCGATCGCGGCGGTCGAAGTGTTCGGCCCTAGCGTGTCGGCCATGCCGGTGGCGGTCGTGGAGCTCGATGAGGCGGTTGCCGTCCTCGGCAACTTCCCCGCGCTGGCTGGCGCCACCTTGCGCGTCGTCGAGGGCGAGATCGTGCTGTTGCGGGGTCCGAACGGCGCGGGCAAGACCACCTTGTTGCGTCTGTGCGCCGGGCTGGTGCCGCTCGCTCGTGGTTCGGGCACGGTGCTCGGGTTCGATCTGACCACCGATCGCGAGGACATTCGCCGCACCGTCGGGCTGCTCGGCCACCAGAACGGGCTCTATCTCGACCTGACCGTCGGGGAGAACGTGCAGTTCTGGGGGGCGACCGTCGGGGCGAGCGACGCGGAACTGCGATCCGCGATGGGCCGGCTCGGTGTCGGCGACCGCCTGGAGCACGTCGCGGTTCGAAAACTGTCGGCTGGCCAGAAGCGTCGTACGGCGCTCGCCTGTCTGGTGGCGCGTCGAGCGCAGCTCTGGTTGCTCGACGAACCTCATGCCGGGTTGGACGCCGCCGCCCGAGACGAGCTCGACGACACGTTGCGCCAGGCCGCAGGCGCGGGAGCGACGATCGTCGTGGCCAGCCACGAACTGGAACGTGCCGGCGGTCTCGCGACCCGGGCCGTGGACGTCATCGCCGGTCGGATCCACGAGTCCGACACCACCGAGGGTGATCGCACGTGAGCATCTGGCGCATCGCTCGCCTCGTGGCGATGAAGGATCTGCGGATCGAGTGGCACAGTCGCGTCCTGCTCAATCAGGTGCTGCCGTTCGCCGGTGTGACGATGGTGATCTTCGCGTTCGCGCTCGACGCCGACTCGGTGCTCGAACGGGTGGCGCCGGGCCTCGTCTGGCTCGCCACGATGTTCGCCATGCTGGTCCTGGTCCAGCGAACGTTCGCCGTCGAGACCGAAGACGGCGCGCTCGACGCCATGCGCGTGGCCGGCGTCGATCCGCGGGCCATCTACCTGGGCAAGACGCTGGGCATGGCCGCGCAACTCCTGGTGTTGGAGGTCGTGTTGCTGTTCGCCGCGGTCATCTTGTACCGCCAGACCATTCCGCTCGACGGTGTTGTGCTCCTCGTCACGACCTTGCTCCTCGCGACCTGCGGGCTCGCCGCGGTCGGTACGCTCTACGGAGGCCTTGCCGCAGGAACCGCGGGCCGCGAGACACTGCTCCCGCTGCTCACACTTCCTGCGGTGGCGCCCGTTCTGATCGGTGCAACCCGAGCGGTCGAAGCAGCGCTCGGCACGGCAGGTGCGGTGGTGTCGGACGGCTGGTCCTGGGTGGGCCTGCTGGCTGTCTTCGCCGTGGCCTTCGGTGTCGGCGGGACCTTGGCCTTCGGGCCGTTGATCGACGAATGAGCGCCGCACACCCGGTACGACATGACATGAACTCGAACGCAGGAAGTGCCCATGACGACGACTGACCCATCGAGGACGAGCGAGAGTCCGGCGGCAGCGACGCCGCGACGCGCCGGAACGGGCACGCCCGCCACCCGCGTGCTCGGGATCGCCACGATCATCTCGATGGGGTGGCTCGTCGCCTTCGGCCTCGGATTCTCACCTCAGGATCGCGACCAGGGCGAGTCCGTCCGGCTGCTCTACATGCACGTGCCCACCATCTGGATCGCGTACCTGGCGTTCATCGTCACCGCCGTCGCTTCGGCGATGTACCTGTTCACGAAGAAGCACTCGCTCGGCTGGGACCGCCTCGCTGGCGCAAGCGCAGAACTCGGCACGGTCTTCGTCGGTGTCACCCTCGTGATCGGTGCCCTCTGGGGTCGCCTCACCTGGGGCGTGTTCTGGCAGTGGGA
>JBAWHL010000341.1:0-19516 GCA_049593815.1 Ilumatobacteraceae bacterium
GCTGTCAGGTGGCGAACGTCGGCGGCTGCAGCTCGTCATGGTGCTGGCGACCGAACCGAATCTGCTGATCCTCGACGAACCGACCAACGACCTGGACCTCGACACCCTGCGCTCGATCGAGGCGTTCCTGGACGAGTGGCCGGGCGCATTGGTCGTCGCCAGCCACGATCGTGCCTTACTCGACCCAGTCGCCGATCACGTCCTGGCGATCGAACCCGGTGGGACGGTGCGCCGCGTCCCCGGTGGCGTGAGCGGCTGGCTGGCCGAACGCCGGGCGCCCACCGGTCGAGCTTCGACGTCATCGACCGCCACGTCATCGACCGCCACGACATCGACGTCGGGGAAAGCTGCATCGTCGGCATCTTCCGGCGCAGGAGGTGTGGACGCCGGGGGCGGGGTGACAACGGCCGCCAGTGGGCGTGGGTCGGCTGCGAAGGCGAAGGGTGCGGGTCCGAGCCCGTACACGGTCGGCCGGCAGCTCCGCGAGACCGAGCAGGCGATGGTCAAAGCGCAGAAGCGCGTCGATCAGCTGACGGCGAAGCTCGCGACGGCGACCGACCACACCGAGCTCACCGCGCTCGGCTCAGAGCTCGCGGCGGCACAGTCGGACCTCGATGGGTTCGAGTCGCGCTGGCTCGAGCTCGCCGAACTCCAGGGCAGATGATTCGGGGCGCGAAGCCACAGTCGGGGGGATGACGTGGCTTCGGGACGGACGCTGCAAACTGGGGGGTAAGAGGTCGACATCCCACCCTGGACACCGTGGGGGACGGTGTCGATCGGGCCCCATCAGTATGCGGAGGTCCGTCGGTCATACCGACATGACATGTGTCGCATCAAGTTGTTCGTCGGGCCGCGACGATGTGCGATACAGCGATCGAGGGGGGCCGCCCTCAGGGCTCCATCACGACCCAGCCGCGGCGCTGCAGCTCTGCGGCCAGCTCCTCGGTCGGCAGATTGCGGAGCTGTTGCTCGCGGGCGGTGGCCGCTCGCTTGGGGCGAGCATTCGAGGTCGCCGTGCTGGGTGCTGGGCGAACGGCCGGGGTGTCGGGGTCACCGGTGGTCTCCGCGAACTCAGCGTTCTCGGCGCTCTCCCGCTGGAGTTGGGCGATGAACTCGTCGGCTTCGTCGCGTGTGAACTTGCCGCCGGCCTGACGCTGGGTGAATCCGAGCGGACCACGTGCGTCACGGAAGTCGGTGTGTCCCGCCTCGAGGAGGAGCTCGAGCAGTTCGTTGACCTGCCTCGCCGTTGCCGGAGGTCCCGATTGTTGTCCGAATGCCATGTCGACAGTGTGCCCTGACGGGTGTCCCAGAGTTGACCGCTCGCTGAGTTGACCGGGTCGCTGAGCTGGCCGGGTCCCTGGGTTGACCGTGTCGCTGAGCGGCGTCGTCCGTCGACTTCGCGTCGACTCGGGTCAGCGGTCCTGCCAGGTGCAGATGCAGCACTCGTTGCCGTCGGCGTCGGCGAGCACCCACCACGAACGGGCGTGCTCGTCGCTCACGAGGGTTCCACCCGCGGCGAGCGCGGCGGCAACCCGCTCGTCGGCGACGTCGTGGGGCACCGCGACGTCGAGGTGGAAGCGACTGCGCTCGGTGCGTGGTTCGTCCATCTGTTGGAACCACATCGGCGGGCCGATGCGCAGTGGGTCGACGAGGTTGCCGCCGTCGTCCTTGTAGCCGAGTGCCGCTGCCCAGAACGGCCGGATGGCGTCGGGGCTCATGGTGTCGATCGCGATCTCGACCATCTGCGACGCGGCGGGTTCGGCCACCGCGTCGGCCTGCCGGGCTGTCTCGGAGATGAGGCGGGCGACCTCGGCGTCGAGCGTCGACGTGCCGCCCGTTGCATGCGTCGACAGGAGGACCTGGACCCGATCGGGGTAGCGGATGTCGATGTCGGGGTGGTGGTCCGCGGCCTCGGCGATGTCGGCGATCGCCGCTGCCAGCGCCGCAGCTTCGGGGAAGGTGCCCGCTCGGAAGTGGGCGCGGATGCCGCCCAACACGAATCGCCAGTCGTCGAGATCCTCGATCTGGCTGAACTCGGTGGCGGTCATCGCGATGTAGTCCATCCTCCGAGTGAATCAGGTCGCGGACCGCCGGGGAAGACGCGCCGATCCGAAATCCTCCTCACATCGCTGCTGCGACTGTGCGACTGTGGCCCGATGGGCACGATCACATGGGGGCGCGACGTCGCCGAGGTCTACGACGTGACGTCATCGGCGATGTTCGCTCCGTCGTTGTTGGAGCCGACCGTCGAGCGGCTGTACGACCTCGCCGTGAATGGGCCAGCGGGCGGTGCGGCCCTCGAGTTTGCGATCGGTACCGGCCGGGTCGCCGTGCCCCTCCACGCTCGTGGCGTCGCCGTGACCGGGATCGAACTGTCGCCGCACATGATCGAGCAGTTGGTCGCGAAGCCCGGTGCGGTCGGTGTCGATGTCGTCGTCGGCGACATGACGTCCACCCGGGTACCCGGCGAGTTCGCGCTCGTGTACCTCGTCTACAACACGATCATGAACGTGACGACGCTCGATGAACAGGTCGCCGTGTTCGCCAACGCCGCCGCTCATCTCGCGCCGGGCGGGTGCTTCGTCGTCGAGGTCGTGGTTCCCCAGCTGCGGAGTGTTCCTCCGGGGGAACTCGGCCGAGTCTTCACGCTGGAGGCCGACCATGTCGGCGTGGAGACCTTCGACGATCCGGTTGGGCAGATCTCGTGGTCGCACCACTGGATGAACGTCGACGGCCGCTTCGTCGGCCACTCGGCCCCGTATCGCTACATCTGGCCGGCCGAACTGGAGTTGATGGGCCGCCTCGCCGGATTCCGCCTCCGTGACCGGTGGGCCGACTGGGTCGGTACGGAGTTCGACGCGTCGAGCACGAGTCAGGTCGCGGTGTTCGAGAAGCTGTGCTGACAGGTCAGAGGTCGGGGACGATGGTGTAGTTGGCACCACCGGTGCGCAGGAACTCGTCGCTCCACGAGGTGCCGTAGACCTCCTGGACCTCCTGGGCCTTGTCGGAGTTGGCGCCCTCCGGTGTCGACTCGAGGGTCCAGGCCTGGCGCTTGTACGTCCAGTTCTCGGGGTGGAGTTCGTGGGCCTGTTTCCACCAGGGGATCGCCGATGCCTTGTCGCCCTGCTCGTAGAGGTGGCGGCCGATCTCGAAACACGCCGCGGCTCGGCTGTGCTCGAACGGCCGTGGCTGCGACGCCTCGATGACCGCGTCGGGCGTCATGGCGAAACGGCTCTCGGCACCGTGGTGGGCCCAGTCGACGATCGCTGCTCGATAGGCCTCACCGATGTCGGGCATCTGCTTCATCTCGGTGAGCACCGTGCGCATGCGCTCCGGCATCTCCTCGGTGATCTCCATCGCGGCGAGGCGGCTCTTGCGGATCGATGCGCCCTCGGCGGGGCGAACCAGCGTGCCGGACTCGTCGATCCACACGGCCATCGGCACGTTGGAGATGCCGAACAGTTCGTCGATGCGATGTTCGCGGTCGATGAGGGACGGGTGGGTCGGCGACGCGGCCTCGATCCAGGGACGGGCCTTGTCGGCGTCGAAGTCGAGGGCAACCGTCACGACGGTCAGCCCGAGGGGTTCGAGTTCTTCGTGGAGTGCCTGCCACACGGGCAGGTCGTCAGAACAGCCTCACCACGATGCCCAGGCGACCAGCAGCACCTTGCGGCCGTGCATCGCCGAGAGCTTGAACGGATTGCCGTCGAGGTCGGGGAGTTCCAGTTCGGGGGCCACGGCGGTGGTGAGCGCCTTGCCACCGCTTTCGGGGCCGAGCGCCCAGACCCCATGTTCGCTGTCGTGCTCGAGCGCCATGCCGAGCCGTGCGCTCACCGCCTCGATGTCGAGCCGTCCATCGGCACCGATCGCTCCGGGAGCAGGCACACAGGCGTCGCCCTTGCACATGCCTTCGGGTTTGGCGGCCCAGCCGGTCATCGCCTCGAAGTCGTCGGTGCTCATGTCGAGCTCGGTCAACAGCATGGTCGCAGTGTTCCACGGTTCGGTCGGGTGCGCCGACGTGGAGGCCGCGATCAGGCCGATTGTCGCTCGGGTGGGGGAGTGAACTGCACCCAGCGTGGGTCGACGCGCTCACCGATCGGGTGTCGGTAGACCCCGGCGGGGGTCGGCGGCGGTGCCCCAGGGGGCGTGGGTTTCGCCCCGCTCGATCCGATCGGCAGGCCGTGACGGTTGGCGAACCGCACGCCGCCGGGCTGGTCGGCGTTGCCGGTGATCTCGAGTTCGCCCCTGTGGTGCAATCGGTGATGGTGCGGACAGAGGGAGAGCAGGTTCCATGTGTCCGTCGGCCCGTCGTCTTCCCAGTGCACGATGTGGTGGACCTCGATGAAGTGGGTCTGCTGGCATCCGGGCACGGTGCATCCCTGATCGCGCAGCAGGACCAGGCGCCGGGTGCGTTCGGGGATCGCTCGCTGCGTTCGCCCGACCGAGATCGGGATGCCCTGTCTCACGAACGTGGGGGAGAGCAGCCCGTCGCAGGTGATGTGACGACGGATCGCGTCGGGGAGTGTCCAGCCGTGAGCGTCGTGCGCCTCGCCATCGGTGTCGAGATGGATGCTGATTCGAAATCGGTCGCGTCGGCTCGGCTCGTCGACGGAACCGAGCGAGCGTTGCGCGACTTCGCGCAATGCATCGATCGAGTCGACGTCGTGCTGGCCGCCCTGGAACAGCGAGTCGCGGGCTTCGCGCAGCGCTGCCTCCATGATCATGCCGGTCAACGAATCGGTCTCGAGGGTGAGTCGGAATCGACCATCGTCGCCGAGCCCGCACCAGAAGCGATCGATGGGCGATGGCTCTCCGGGAGCGGCGTCGGGTCGTGCGGTCGGGTCGGAGGCACCTTCGCTGGCATCGCCCCCGCCTGCATGATTCTCGGCTGCCTCACCCTCGGTCGCGTCGGGGTCCGCAGCAGGCGACGCGGCGTCTGGTCCGATGCTGGATTCGGCATCTGGCGTCGGTACCTCGGGGAACGGATACCGGGCGAGGGTGTTGCGGAGCTGGCGGACGGTGAGATTCCGACCGAGGCCGAGGATCTCGCGGTCGGTCCACCACGGCGCTCGCTGTGCGATCGCGGCCATCTGGTCGACGGCGAGTTCGCCACGTCGGAATGCGCCGAGACACTCAGGCAACTCATGGGCTCGCCGAGCGATCGCGACGATCTGACGTGCCCGCTGGGGCGAGAGCCCGACGCGCCAGGCCAGGAACAGCTCGGGAGTGTGGACGCCGGGGCCACACCACCCCGACTCGTCAGCGAGGAGTTCGAGGGTCAGGTCGACGAGGCAGGCGTGCTGGGCATTGAGATGGCCGGCGACCTCGTTCAGCGCGGCGTCGAGTTCGGATTGCCGGCGTCCGGTCCGCTGGTTGTCGCCCCTCGACACCATGTGGAAAGAATAGCACGAATGTACGGTTAGGGCAATAATTAGAGACAAATGTTCGTTCACCTCCTGACGCGATCCGACCGGGTTCGTGATGCAGCGGGGGAGTCGAGGCCTCGGCGAGGGCCGTTCGTGGAGCCGTTCGTGGAGCCGTTCGTGGAGGACGGACCGATCGTTAGGGTGCCGACGTGACGTTCACGCTGTTTCCGGCCGTCGATGTTGCCGATGGCAAGGCTGTCCGGCTCACCCGAGGCGAGGCCGGGAGTGAGACCGAGCACGGCGCAGCTCTCGACGTGGCCCGCGAGTGGCAAGCCGCTGGAGCGACGTGGATCCATCTGGTCGACCTCGACGCGGCGTTCGGGCGAGGCTCCAATGCCGAGCTGCTCGCGTCGGTGGTCGAGGAACTGGACGTCGCGGTGCAACTGTCCGGCGGCATCAGCGATCAAGCCTCGCTCGATCAGGCGTTGTCCACCGGATGTGCCCGCGTCAACCTCGCGACGACGGCGGTGGAGGACCAGGAGTGGTGTGCCCGAGCGATCGGCCGACACGGCGACCGGGTCTCGGTCAGCCTCGACGTGCGTGCGATCGACGCCCCTGACGGCACCGTGCAGTACCGGCTCGCCCCACGTGGATCTGCTCGTGACGGCGGCGATCTGTGGGAGACCGTCGCGCGTCTCGATCGGGCCGGGTGCGCCCGCTACATCGTCACCGACGTGGGTCGCGACGGCATGTTGGGCGGCCCCAACGTCGACCTCTACCGCGCGGTGACGGAAGCGACATCGGCGCCGGTGATCGCGTCCGGCGGCATCTCGACAATCGGTGATCTCACCGCTCTCGCCGGCCTGGCCGCCGGGGGAGCGAACCTCGAGGGCTCGATCGTGGGCAAGGCCCTCTACGCCGGCCGCTTCACACTGTCGGCCGCACTCGCCGCGGTTCGCTAGCACCCCAGGCTCGAGCGGCTGCATCACGCGGTCGTGTGTGGCCTCGGCACGAGCTGGTCACGTGCCCGCTCGGTCGGTTGTGCCGCCGCTCGGATGCGTACGGTGGCGCGCATGGGGAACACGAGCATCGACGCACCTGCCATCGACCTCACCGCCAACGACGCGTTCGGTGGCGAGCACCCGTGGGAGCAGTACGCCTGGCTGCGAGCGAACGCACCGGTGTACTGGCACGACGAGGTCGACGGGCCCGGCTTCTGGGCGATCACGCGCTACGACGACATCCGCACGATCAGCCGACAGCCGAAGATGTTCAGCTCGTCGGCGCAGGGCGTGATGCTCGCCGAGTCCGACGAGATGGGCCTGATGATCCAACGTCAGATGATGCTCGTGATGGACCCGCCCGAACACGACCGCTTCAAGCTGCTGGTGAGCCGCGGCTTCACGCCGAAGCGGTCGGAACTCCTCCGCGACCGCATCCGTGAACTCGCGAGCGGCATCATCGACGACGTGATCGAGCGCGGCGAGTGCGACTTCGTGCACGACATCGCCGGTCGGTTGCCGTCCGCGTTGATCGCCGAACTGATGGGCATTCCACGTGAGGACGGCGAGCGGCTCTACGAGCTGACCGAGCTCATGCACACCACCGACAGCGCCGTCGCGACCCCCGAGGAACGTGGAGCGGCAACGCTCGAGATGCTGTCCTACGCCGCCGGAGTCGTCGCGCAGAAGCGTGAGGCGCCCGGCGAGGACATCGCGTCGGGCCTCGTGCAAGCAGAAGTCGACGGCGAACGGCTCACCGACGGCGAGCTGCAGTGGTTCTTCCTGCTGCTCGTCAACGCAGGTGGCGACACCACCCGCAACCTGCTCGCCTCGGGGATCCAGTTGTTCTTCGATCACCCCGATCAGTGGGAGCGGCTCCGGGGCGATCTCGACGGGCTGCTCGGCACGACGGTCGACGAGATGCTCCGATACACGTCGCCGGTCATCGACTTCCGCCGCACCGCCATGGCCGACACGGTGATCCGCGACCAGCCGATCGCCGAGGGCGACAAGCTGATGGTCTTCTACGGCTCCGGCAACCGTGACGAGGACGTGTTCGACGATCCGGACGTGTTCGACATCGGCCGCAGTCCGAACCCGCACATCGCGTTCGGTGGCGGCGGACCACACCTCTGCCTCGGTCTGCACGTCGCGCGCATCGAGATCGCCGAGATGCTCCGTGAGATCGTCACGCGCCTGCCCGACATCGCCGCGAATGGTCCGCGCGAGCCGTTGGCGTCCAACTTCATCAGCGGCGTCCGCACGATGCCGGTGAAGTTCACGCCCGGTGTCCGGACCCCCTGACGCCCGCTCGCTCTCGGCGCACCGGACGTGATCGGTGTCAGGTCCGGTTGGCGGTGATCGTCGGACGTGCGAGGTCGTTGTTGTCGATGAGGATGGAGCACGCATCCGCTGGCTGGATCAGATCGAGGTGCCAGCGCATGCCGGATGCATAGCGGTCGAGCGTCGCCGCCCAGTCCAGCGCGTGGATGGCAGCCAGGGCCGGATCGGCGGGAAGCTCCTCCACGACGTACCCGAGCCGGTCGAGTGCGACGCGGGCGCTCCCATCGAGGAACACGGTCAGGTCCCAGTAGGTCGCGAGTTCCGGGCGCTGCACGAAGATGCCGTCGAACAGCAGCACCTCGTCGGCGCCGACCACCCGGGCCTCGGCGTCGATGGGCTGATTCGACGGTTCGTCGAAGGTCTCGGTGACGTACGGGTGGCCCTGCCCGGAGGTGTAGGGATCGAGCAGCGATTGCCGAACGGCATCGAGGTCGTGCGAGTCGAGGTAGAAGCCTGCCGGCGAGGAGCGACCGCGGGCCCATCGTTGTTCGCGGGGTCGGTGGAACGAGTCGATCGATGCTCGGGTGGCAGTCGTCCCGACCGCCGCGAGCGCAATGGCGAGCTCATCGGCGAACGTGCTCTTGCCCGAGCCGTCGATGCCGTCGATGCCGACGAGGAGCGGCCGCCCGGGGATGCGCGAGCGAGCGATCGACGACACGACCTCCTCGATCACTGCCGTTCGCTGCGGCGACACCACGGGGTCTGGGTTTCCGTCGAGACCGGCAGGCACCCGCGCAGTCTCGCGCTCGGGGTCGCCGGCCGGAGCGCAGCCTCCCAGCGCCACGACCGCGGGTGTCGCTCGCCATGCGGCCGCATCTCCCCGCCGGCCCCACGGGCACGAGGTCGGAACGCAGCGGGACGGGGCATCCGCGTCTCCGCGAGACTCGGAGGATGGCCGAGGGTTCGCTACTGATCGTCACGGGTCCACCGGGCGCGGGGAAGTCGACGATCGCGCGCCTGCTCGCTGACGGTTTCGACCGCAGCGTGCTCGTCGAGGGCGATGCATTCTTCGCCTTTCTCGCTCGTGGTGCGATCCCACCGTGGTTGCCCGAGTCCGACGGGCAGAACGGCGTCGTGACCGACGCCGCGGCCAGGTCGACGGCGGCATTCGTCGACGGGGGATACGACACCGTCTACGACGGCGTGCTCGGTCCGTGGTTCCTGCCGCGGTTCATGCAGGCCGGGGGCATCGGCGAACTGGACTACGCCGTGATCCTTCCGCCGGTCGAGACGCTCGTCGAACGGGTCGCCACACGTCAGGGCCACGGGTTCACCGACGAGTCAGCGACCCGTTCGATGCACGCCGAGTTCGCTCGTCATCCGGTGGACCCGCGCCACGTCGTCGACGCGCCGGGGAGTCCGGCGAGCGCGGTCGCGGCAGAGATCGCCCGCCGCCGAGCGGACGGCGTTCTCCACGTCACCCGGCCACGCGCCTGACGCCGCGTGCGCTCGCACGGTCGCGACGCCGGGCTGCTGCGCCGGGTTCGATGGTTGACGCGGCGGCGGCGAGCGACGAGTCTGTGAGTCGTGAGCAGCACGGGTCACAACGAACGCCATCGCGTCTTCGTCCGCCAGGCGCTCGGCGCGGACGAGTTCCTGCGTGTCACGTGGCACGAGTCTCGTGCGCTGATGGTCTTCTCCCATTGGGAAGGCGATCGCTGCGTTGCCGCGACACCGGTTCGCGTCGCCGACATCGAGGAGCTCGCGGCGCTCACCCAGCAGGCACACCACGCGGCGGGCGACCTCCATCCGGCGTGGCCGGCACCGCATCCGGACACGCTCGTCGTCCCCGCCGCCGGGCTCCGGGTACCGCAGCTGCGAACTGCCTGAATCGTCCGAATCCGCGTGCTGTCCCATCTGTCGGGGACGGTGTCACACCCGATCCCTAGAGTGGCCGGGACATGACTGACGACGAACTCTTCGCCGACGACATTCCACATCCGGCCGAGTCCGGCTCGCCCGACGCCGTCGGCGATCGCGGGCCATCACCGTTCGCCGAGGGCCTCAATCCCGACCAACTCGACGCGGTCGTGCACGAGTCGGGTCCGCTGCTCGTCATCGCCGGTGCCGGCTCCGGCAAGACCCGGGTGCTCACCCATCGCATTGCACACCTCATCCACGAGGGCGTCCACCCCTCGAAGATCCTGGCGATCACGTTCACCAACAAGGCCGCCGCCGAGATGCGTGAACGTGTCGGCGCGCTCGTCGGCCCGGTCGTGAAGACCATGTGGGTGTCGACGTTCCACTCGGCGTGCGTTCGGATCCTGCGTGCCAACGGCGACGCGCTCGGCTACCCGCGCCAGTTCTCGATCTACGACTCCGCCGACTCGAACCGGCTCACGAGCTACGTCATCCGTGACCTCGGCCTCGACCCGAAGCGCTTCACGCCTCGCGGTGTCCACGGCATCATCAGTCTCTGGAAGAACGAGCTCGTCGGCCCCGACGAAGCCCAGCGTCGAGCGCAGAACATCTTCGACCGCAAGCACGCCGACGTCTACGCCGAGTACCAGGCGCGCCTCCTCAAGGCCGGAGCGATGGACTTCGACGACCTGCTCGCCAACGTCGTCAAGCTGTTCCGTGAGCACGGCGAGATCCTCGAGCACTACCGCCATCGTTTCCAGCACATCCTCGTCGACGAGTACCAGGACACGAACCAGGCCCAGAACGAGATGGTGCTCCTCCTCGCCGACGGCCATCGCAACGTCTGCGTCGTCGGCGACACCGACCAGAGCGTCTACAAGTTCCGCGGCGCCGACTTCCGCAACATCATCGAGTTCGAGGAGGCGTTTCCCGACGTCACCACGGTCATCCTCGACCAGAACTACCGCAGCACCCAGACCATCCTCGACGCGGCCAACGCCGTGATCGACAACAACCTCGAACGCAAGCCGAAGTCGTTGTGGACCGATCGCGGCGAGGGCGACCGCATCATCCGCTATCACGCCGAGGAGGAGGGCGACGAGGCCACCTGGGTTGCGTCGACAGCGCGACAACTCCACGCGGACGACGCCACGAACTTCCGTGAGATGGCGGTGCTCTACCGCACCAACGCGCAGAGCCGCGTCATCGAGGAGGCGTTCATGCGGCTCGGCGTGCCGTACAAGGTCGTCGGCGGGACGCGCTTCTACGACCGCCGCGAGATCAAGGACGCAATGGCCTACGTCCGTGCCGTGGTCAACTCGGTCGACGAGGTCAGCGTCAAGCGGGTCCTGAACGTTCCCAAGCGGGGGATCGGCGACGCCAGCGTGGCCAAGCTCGACACGTTCGCCGCCGCCGAGGGCGTCCCGTTCGTCGAGGCCCTCCGCCGCGCCGACGAAGCAGGCATCACCGGTCCGGCAGTCCGAGGCATCGCGTCGTTCGTCGAACTCCTCGACGAGATGGAGACGATCGTCGCCGACCCCGACCGCGGACCGGGCGACGTCCTCCAGGCAGCCCTCGACGGGTCCGGGTACCTGTCCGAACTCGAAGCGGAGGACTCCGTCGAGGCGCACACCCGCATCGAGAACCTCGGCGAGCTCGTCGGCTCGGCCCGCGAGTTCACCGTCATGGACGAGTTCCTCGAGCAGGTCGCGCTCGTGGCCGACACCGACGACCTGCCCGACGGCGAGGTGGAGGACCAAGTGGTCCTGCTGACCCTGCACTCTGCAAAGGGCCTCGAGTTCCCCGTGGTCTTCCTGGTCGGCGTCGAGGAAGGCATCTTCCCCCACATCCGTGCGCTCACCGAGCCCGCCGAGATGGAGGAGGAGCGGCGCCTCGCCTATGTCGGCATCACCCGTGCGATGAAGCGGTTGTACATGTCGCATGCCTGGAGCCGTCAGCTGTACGGCAGCACCCAGTACAACCCGCCGTCGAGGTTCTTCGACGAGATCCCCGGCCATCTGATCGAGTCGATCGGCAACGTGTCGGGCCGGTCGAGCTATGGCCGTCAGAGCTACCGCTCTCGCGGGTCCTACGGCGACCCGCCGGCGTACCGACGCGGCGGCGGCTCCGGAGAGTCCGGCGGCCGTGACATCAACGCCGACATCGCCGACATCCGTGCCGATCAGGACGCACATCGCGAGCGTGTGGTCGAGGCGGCGATCAGGTCGGCTGCCAAGCCCGTTCCGACGCCATCCAACAGTCAGGAACTCGGCTTGCGTGTCGGCGACGACGTCGAGCACCCGGCGTTCGGCTCCGGCGTGATCATCGACATCACCGGTGCCGGCGAGAAGGCCGAGGCCACGATCAACTTTCCCGGCGCCGGCACCAAACACCTCGCGCTCGCCTGGGCGCCACTCAAGAAGCTCTGACCGACGTCCGCCGGTCGAGGGGTCACCTCAGGCCGAGGCGCTCCATGGCCTGGATGTACTCGACGACCTCGATCTTCTGACCCCGTGAGACGTACTCGGCGAACTCGATGATCTCCTGATCGGCGCCATTGGCGGCGGCGTAGTCGGCCATGTGCACCCCACCGAAGTGGTGGTCCGACATCATCAGGAAGAACAACCGGTCGGCGTCGGTGCCGGACGCGGCGGCCAGCTCGTCGAGTTGTTCCTGCGACTGCATGCCGGTCATCTCCGCGACCGGTGTCGGCTCGTTCATCCATTCCATGGCCATCCGGTCGGGCTCGCCTTCGGCGTACCCCTCCTCGGCGAGCCAGTCACGCATCCACTCGAGGTCGCGAGTCTGGAACAACACGACCTCGCGGGCGTACGGGGCGGCATCGCCATTGGGTTGGTCGTCCAGATAGATGTTGGAGATCACCAGCGCCTGCTCGTGATGGTCGATCATGTCCTGGAGGAAGCCGACGTCGACGGCATTCATCGGGAGGTTGGGCTCGTCGTCGCCGCTGAGTGCCCACAGCGCGGCGGCACCGAAGAGTCCGAGCACGATCGCGGCGGCCATCACCACCATCACGCCCTTGAACAGCCGCTGCGTCGCTTCGTCGGAGACCGTCTGATCGGCGCCATCGGCGTCGGTCGTGCCCGTGGCCGTGCGTGACTGTGGGTCGTCGATCTCGGCCTCCGTGCGCATCAGCCCAGTCTACGGATGGGGATGGCGCTGCGATCGGGCCCCTCCGACCGTACGCTGGAATCGCCATGATTCGTCGACTCGCCCTCACCACCGTCGCCGCCTCGATCGGGGTCCTCGCGCTCAGCACATCAGCATCTGCGCACATCGATCCCGACCCGTCCGAGGCGCAGGCCGGCGACACGGTGACCGTCGGATTCACCGTGCAGCACGGCTGTGACGGGTCGCCGACCACGGAAGTGGTCATGCGGCTCGCCGAGGGTGTCACCGATGCGATGCCCGAGGAAGTCGAGGGGTGGGACGGTTCGGTCGACGACGACGTCATCACCTTCACCGGTGGGCTGCTCGCCGCAGACACCGAGGGCACGTTCGAGATCACGATGACGCTGCCCCCCACGCCCGACACCACGATCTACTTCCCGTTCGTGCAGCACTGCGAGGTCGGTGAGATCCGATGGATCGGCATCCCCGACGAACCGGGCGACGAGCTCGACGAGCCCGCACCCGCGATGGACCTCGTGGGCCCGGTCGTCACGACGACCGTCGCTCCCACGCTCCCCGCCACGACCGAACCGGCCACGCCCGACACGACCGAGGCTCCGGTGGCGACCACCGTCGCTCCGGTCGAGTCGACCGATCCCGCGCCGGTCACCACCGACACCGCCCCATCGCCGGAGGCGAGCGCCTCCGAGAACACCGACAGCGACGGCAACTCGACGACCGGCACGATCATGTTCATCGTGTCGGTGCTCGCCGTCGCCCTCGTCGGCGGCATCGCCGTCTTTGCTGCCCGACGCAACAAGGCCGGCGACGACGCTCCGACTGACGGCGCCGCCGAGTAGACCGAACGCGTGGAGAGAATTCGTCGCCGCCCAGCGCTCGCGGTCGCGTTGCTGATCGCCGTGCTCGGGCCGGTGCTCGGCTGGGCCGGCGTCGCGCTGGCTCACGCCGAGCTCGTGGCGTCGTCGCCGGTCAACCAGGACGTGCTCGAGAACTCCCCGACGCAGATCCGGCTCGAGTTCACCGAGAGCGTCGACCCGATCGATCCGGGCATCCGCCTCGTCGACGGTGAGGGCAACGACATCGAGATCGGCGACGTCGATCAGTCATTGGGCGCTGCCACCATGCGCGCGGCGATCGACCGTGAACTCGACGAGGGGTCCTACGTCGTTGCATGGCAGGCGATCTCGGCCGACTCGCACCGCGTGCGTGGAGCATTCACCTTCTCGGTCGGTTCCGTGACGGGCACCGACCCGGGGATCGTCGACGGGCTGTTCGACGCTGAATCCGATGGTGACACCGAGTCGCTGCTGCTCGGTGTCGGTCGATTCCTCAGCTACGGCGGTGTCGGGGTCCTGCTCGGTGGCCTGGTGATGGCCACACTGCTCACTCCGTCGCTCCTCCCATCTCGCCGGGTCGGCGTGCTGTTGATCGTTGCCGCTGAGGTGAGCTTCGTCGGTGCACTCTGGATGATCGCGGCCCAGGCGCACCTCATCGGCGGGACGTACTGGTCGTGGGGAGACGTCTGGGACACCCGTTCCGGGCAGTGGTGGTTCGTGCGCCTCGCGTGTCTGGCCGTCGTCGGCGCGTTGATTCCGCTCCGTTCCCGACTCGTGGCTTCCGCGCCGGGGGACCCGAGCCGACTCGTCGCCCGTCCGTTCGGCGCGTCGGCGCTCGTGGCCGTGGCGCTCGCCGTGCTCGCGGTGGTCGCTGCTGGCGGCCATGCCGTTGCCGGCGAGCACGCAGCGCTCGGCTTCCTCTCGACGCTCGTGCACCTCGCGGCGATGGCGGTGTGGCTCGGTGGTCTCGCGCTGCTCACCTTCGGTCTCCCACGAGGGTGGTTCTGGTCGACCGTCGTGCGATTCTCGCCCTGGGCGCTCGGCTCGGTCGCTGCGCTGGCGATCTCCGGAACGATCAACGGGTGGCGTCAGCTCGGCTCGATTGCGGGCTTGACCGACTCCACCTATGGGCGCTGGTTGATCATCAAGGTGCTGATCGTGCTCGTCGTCGTGGGCGTCGCCGCCGTGAGCCGCCGCCTGATCCACATCAACGACGAGGGTGGCACCACTCTCGTCCGGCGATCGGTGGCGATCGAGGTCGCCGGCATCGCGTTGGTGCTCATGGCGACCGCCGGGCTCGTCAACTCGCCGCCGCCACCATCGGCCCCACAGACTGCGGCGGCGTCCGTCGTCGTCGGCGACCGCATCGTGCAGGTCGAACTGGAGCCTGCGGTCACGGGCGGCACGGAGATGCACGTCTACCTCACCTCGCCGAGCGGCGGCCTCGACCGAGCGGACGAGATCACGGTGACCGCCGAACTTCCCGCGGCGAACCTCGGCCCGATCGACATCGAGCTGGTTCCCGCCGGACCGAACCACGTGATCGGTACCGATGCGAATCTGCCCGTGGCCGGGTTGTGGACGTTCGAGGTGACGGCCCGGTACGGCGAGTTCGACCAAGTCGCGTTCACCGTGCAGATCCCCGTCGTCGACTGACCGCGACCGAGGGGTCACGCCCGACGGGGTTGCGTTTGCGTTCTCATTGAGTGAGAATGAACTCATGACGTCGAACGGCCACGACCACGCGCGGACGAGCAACCGCGACCACGGTCACGATCATGGCGTCGGACTGGCCCGCGCCGGCGAGCGTCATCGCGGCCGCCTGATCGCTGCGTTCGCGGTCATCGCCACGTTCTTCGTCGTCCAGGCAGTGGCCGGGGTCCTGACCAACTCGCTCGCACTGCTGTCCGATGCCGGTCACATGCTCACCGACGTCATCGGGCTCGGCATGGCGTTGGCCGCGATCCAACTCGCCTCACGGTTCGAGCAGCGGCGTGCCGCGGGTCGGACGGCGCACACGTTCGGGCTGTACCGCCTCGAGATCCTTGCCGCGTTCGTCAACGCGCTCCTCCTGTTCGGCGTCGCCATCTGGGTCCTGATCGAGGCGGCTCGCCGTCTGGGCGACGAACCCGAGGTGCTCGGCGTGCAGATGCTCGTCGTCGCGCTCCTCGGGCTCGCAGCCAACATCGTCGCGTTCCTGCTCCTCCGGGAAGGATCCAAGGAGTCGATCAACGTGGAGGGCGCCTACCTCGAGGTGCTCGCCGACACCGTCGGGTCCGTCGGGGTCATCGTCGCCGCGCTGATGCTCGAACTGTTCGGCTGGGCCTGGATCGACCCCGTCGTCGGCGCGCTCATCGGTGTGTGGATTCTGCCGCGCACGTGGCGACTGGGCCGCCGGGCCGTGCGGATCCTGCTCCAAGCCGCGCCGGAACACATCGACCTGGACCAGCTCGAAGGCGATCTGGGGAGCATCTCCGGTGTGGTGGGCGTGCACGATCTGCACGTCTGGACGCTGACCTCGGACATGGAGGCGGCCTCGGCCCACCTCGTGACGTCGGCGGGTGCCGATGCACATTCGGTGCTCGACGACGCTCGGACCTGTCTCGCCGACTCCTACGGGATCACGCACGGGACGTTCCAGGTCGAGCCCGACAGCCATGTCGGGTGCGACGAGCTCACCTGGTGACCTCCGGTCGCGGCGCGGAAGGATGGGTCGCAGCACCGCCAACCTGCAAGAATCAGCGATGTGAAGGCAGCACTGTTGGTCGAGAGTTTGACGGGGAACACCTGGGAGGCCGCCGAGAAGGTGGCCGACCTCCTGGCGCAGGAACGGTGGACCATCACCGGGCTGTCCAAGGTGAAGCAACCGGACCACGCGTCGATCCAACAGGCCGATCTCGTGCTCGTCGGCACCTGGGTCCACGGTGCGTTCCTCTTCGGTCAGGCGCCCTGGGCCGCGTCGAACATCGCCAACCTCCCTGCGATGCGAGGCAAGCGCGCCGCCGGGTTCTGCACCTTCGCGCTCGATCCTGGCAAGGCGCTCGACAAGCTCGACCAGGCGCTCGGTGACACCGGCGCCTACGTGATCGGCGGACTGGCCCTCAGTCGCAGCAAGCTCGACCAGCACAGCGAGATCTTCGCCGAGCGTCTGCTGACCGCCGTCGCCACCACCTGACGTCACCACCTGCCGTCACCACTTGACGCCACCACCTGCCGTCACCACCCCGGAGCGTCGTCGCGCCGAGACGCGGCCGGGGGAGTGGATCAGCCGGTGCTCAGACCGCGCAGATCGATGATCAGGGTGCGCTGATCCTCCACGATCGGGTTCACGCCAGCATCGGGCGGCGAGAGTTCGGTGACGTCGATGGTCACGCCGTCGCAATCGATGAACTCGCGGGTGCCGATGACCTGTTCCACCGGACAGCTGCTGTCGCGCCCCGCCGGGAACGCGTAGTAGATCCGCCAGCCGCGGGTCGGATCGTCACCTACGTGGTCGAGGACGAGCGTGCGCTCACCCGTGAGGGTGTTCAGGCCGGGGAAGATGATCGGCCCGTCCTCCTCGACCGTTTGGGCGGCGTTCTGTGCCGACCCGATCGGGAACGTCGTGGGCGCCAACCGGTCGGTGACCTCGGCGCCGCCGCGCGAGATGTAGGCGGCGATTCCCCAGGTGGCGAGTCCGAGCACGACGAAGAACGCGATGCCACCGAGAACCGGCACGACCGCCCGCGCGAAGGGAGACCTCAGCTGGATGGGTCTGCGCGGCTCGGCATTCGTCACGGCTGCCAGTCTGCCCGGTTCCGAGGCTGCTCCATCCGTCGTCCCCACGGAGGCGCCGCCGGTCGCTTCGTGAGGCCCGCGACGGGACCCGTCGTTTCGGCGCGTGTGCCGATGTTGCCCTATGGTTCATCACTCGTGAAGCGCACGTATCGCATCGTCGTCGCGAAACCGGGCCTCGATGGCCACGATCGCGGCGCGAAGACCATCACCCGGGCTCTCCGAGACCACGGATTCGAGGTCATCTACACCGGTCTGCACCAGACGCCGGAGCAGATCGCCGAGACCGTCCTCCAAGAGGACGCCGACGGGGTCGGCCTCTCGCTGCTGTCGGGCGCACATCTCACGCTGTTCCCCCGAGTGATGGAGGAACTCCGCCAACGCGACCTCGGCGACGTCCTCGTCTTCGGTGGTGGCGTGATCCCCGACGCCGACGCCCGTGCTCTTCGTGAGCAGGGTGTCGCCGAGATCTTCGGGCCAGGCTCGTCGCTGAAGGCGATCGGCACGTGGCTCGAGACCGCGCTCGACGCCGAATCCGACTGAATCCCCAACGGTTGCACGCCAACACCCGATCAACCATCAGGTCAACGACCAGCACGTCAATCAGAAAGGAAGTGACCCCACGTGGATCTCTTCGAATACCAGGGCAAGCAGTACTTCGCCCGCTACGACATCCCGGTGAGCCCCGGCGGCCCCGCCGACACCGTTGACGAAGCGGTGAAAGAGGCCAACCAGGCCGGATATCCCGTCGTCGTCAAGGCGCAGGTACAGGTCGGTGGCCGCGGCAAGGCCGGTGGCATCAAGCTCGCCGACAACGAGGCCGAGCTGCGCGAACACGCCGGCAACATCCTCGGCATGGACATCAAGGGCCACGTCGTCAAGCGACTCTGGATCGAGACCGCGTCGGACATCGACGAGGAGTACTACGCCAGCTACACGCTCGACCGTGCAGCCAAGAAGCACCTCCTCATGCTCTCCGCCGAAGGCGGCGTCGAGATCGAGGCCGTCGCCGAGTCGAACCCCGACGCGATCGTCAAGCTGCACATCGACCCCGTCGACGGCATCGACCTCGCGACCGCTCGCCAAGCATGCGTCGACGCGAAGCTGCCCGAGCGGGCGCTCGACGGCGCCGCCGACATCCTCGTGAAGCTGTACCGCTGCTTCACCGAAGGCGACTGCGACCTCGCGGAGATCAACCCGTTGATCCTCAAGCCGACCGGCGAAGTCCACGCGCTCGACGCGAAGGTCACCCTCGACGAGAACGCCGAGTTCCGCCATCCCGAATGGGACGCCTTCCGCGGCCTCACCGAGATGGACAACCGCGAGAAGATGGCCGCTGAGAAGGGCCTGCAGTACATCGGCCTCGACGGCACGGTCGGCATCATCGCCAACGGCGCCGGTCTCGCCATGTCGACCCTCGACGTCGTCAACCAGGTCGGTGGCTCCGCCGCCAACTTCCTCGACATCGGCGGTGGCGCCAACGCCGACGTGATGGCCGGAGCACTCGAAGTGATCAACTTCGACGAGAAGGTCCAGTCGATCTTCATCAACATCTTCGGCGGCATCACCCGCGGCGAGGAAGTCGCCAAGGGCATCGTCGAGGCCATGGGCCGCGTCGACCTGAAGGCGCCGATCGTCATCCGACTCGACGGCACCAACGCCGAGGAGGGTCGCCAGATCCTGCTCGACGCCGGCATCCCCGCCGACAAGCTCCAGTCCGAACCCACCATGCTCGACGCCGCCCGTGCGGCCGTTGCGAAAGCGAAGTGAAGTAGTCATGGCCATCTTCGTCAACGAGAACACCAAGGTCCTGGTCCAGGGACTCACCGGCGGCCAGGGCAAGTACCACGGTCTCCGCAACCGCGACTACGGCACCCAGATCGTCGGCGGCGTCACGCCCGGCAAGGCCGGCCAGGACGTCGACGGCATCCCCGTCTTCGACACGGTCGCCGACGCGGTCGCCGCGACCGGTGCGACCGCGTCGTTCGTCGCCGTGCCGCCGAAGTTCGCGTCCGGCGCGATCATGGAAGCCGCCGAGGCGGGCATCGAGTTCATCGTCTGCATCACCGAGGGCATCCCTGCCCAGGACGAGGCCAAGGTGTTCAACACGCTCGTGCGTGACTTCCCGAACACTCGACTCCTCGGCCCCAACTGCCCGGGCATCATCAGCCCTGGAAAGTGC
>JBAWHL010000342.1:0-4452 GCA_049593815.1 Ilumatobacteraceae bacterium
CGATGGTCATCGCGAGCCTGTTGCTCGTTGCTGCCCCGGCGGCGGCCGACGACACCGCGTCGACCGTCGTCGACACCACCGAGGTCGACACCACCGAGGTCGACACCACGGCAACCGACACCACCTCGGCACCGACGACCGTCGTCGACACGACCGGTCCGACGACCACCGCGGTCCCGCCGACGTCCGCGACCACCACGACGACGCCGCTTCCCGCACTGGCCACACCGTCGGCGGGCGCCGTCGGTTCGGTCTCCGGTTCCGGGACACCGATCCGTGGCACACAGTTCCAGCTCACCCCACCGCCCCCGCCGCCCCCGACACTGCCACCGTGGACGCAGCTCCCGGCGAACAGCGGGTCCGGGCGACGCGTGGTCTACTCCAAGTCACAACAGGCCGTCTGGGCCTTCGACGCGAACAACACGCTGATCAAGATGCACCGCGTCTCGGGAAAGCAGACGCCGTACGACCCGGCACCCGGCACCTACCGCGTGTGGTCCCGCTCGATCCGGACGTACTCGATCAACAATCCGACGATCACGTGGGGCTACATGGTGCGCTTCGCCAAGGGCGCCCGCGGCGGGAACATCGGCTTTCACGAGATTCCCTTCCAGTACGGCCGTCTCGTCCAGTCCGTGGGCCAGCTCGGCCAGGCGCTGTCCGGCGGATGCGTTCGCCAAGCGCTTCCCGACGCGCAGTGGATGTGGAACTGGGCGCAGCTCGGAACCGTCGTCGTCGTCACCCCCTGACGCACACCGCGCGCCCCGACCGCGATGATGGTGACCGGATCGGCAGGTAGCGTCCTGCCGTCATGTCCGACACGCCCGAACCACCAGACTGGTCGCTGACGCCACCCCCGGCACCGACACCGACCCGTCCGGACGACTCCCCCTCCGCGGCCAAGAAAGTCCGCCGGACCTGGCCGCAACGACTGATCATCCTCGCGACGTTCGTGTTCGCCGCAGGCTCGTTCGGTGCCGCCGGTGCGCTGTACGCCGGTCAGCGGGTCGTCGAGGATCGAAACCTGGCACCCGAGATCATCGACCCGGCGCTCGCGACGACCACGACCATCGCTGGGGTGAACGCCGACGACGACGAAGCGATCGCTCCCGAGGACACCGCCCCACCGGGGACGTTCCCGGAAGCCGAGCCCGAGGCCCGCAACTTCTTGATCACGGGCGCCGACAACAATTCGTGCGTCGACGCCGACTCCGCCTACGCCCCCGCCTTCGGCGATCGCACCAACTTCGGCGAGCGCAGCGACACCATCATGATGTGGCGGGTGAACCCGGCCACATCAGAGGTGGTCGTGCTGTCGTTCCCGCGCGATCTGTTCGTCAGCATCGCCGGCTCGTCACGCCAGGGCAGGATCAACGAGGCCTACGAGCGTGACAACCCGCAGAAGCTGATCGACACGATCTACCAGAACTTCGGGATCAACACCGATCATTTCGTCCAGGTCGACTTCTGTGCCTTCAAGACGCTCGTCGACGCCGTCGATGGTGTCGCTGTCCCGTTCGACACGCTGATCCAGGACCCCAACACCGGCCTCAACGTCACCGAGACCGGCTGCTTCACCTTCGACGGCGACCATGCGCTCGCCTACGTGCGCTCGCGCAAATTGCAGTACCTCGATACGGACGGCGACTGGACCCAGGATCCGACGTCGGACCTCGGGCGCATCTCACGCCAGCAGGACTTCCTCCGGCGCACCGTCGCCCGCCTGCTGTCCAAGGGTGCATTCGACCCGAACGTCGCCGGCGGACTCATCGAGACCATCACCGAGTACATCGTGAGCGACGACGAACTGACACCGCGCAAGATGCTGGAGTTCGCAGGAGTCCTGAGCAAGGTCGATCCCATCCAGATCAAGACGTACCAAGTCAACGCCGTTCCGAAGACGATCCAGGGCAACGCGGTGCTCGAACCGGCGATCAAGGGGGCGAACATGCAGGCCGTCCTCGCCGTCTTCCGCGGCGAAGCGACACTGACCGACGCTCCCGATCTCGCACTCGACACGACCACCGTCGCGCCGGATCCCGCAACGCCAGCGACGACGGCCGCAGGGTCGGCACCGAGCGACACGACCGTGACCGGGACGACGCTGCCGCTCGTCGAGGCCGATCAGAACGTCTACGGCATCGTTCCCGATCCGAACAACTCCTGCTGACTCCGAGCGACGTCGCGCGGGCACAGCCGCACGCGGTCGAGTCGGCTCAGACGTCGAGGACGCGGCCGAGGGCCGCCGCGGCGTCGGAGGGGCCGGCCACGGTCGTGATGCGAGCGCCGACCCGTTCGGCCAGCTCCTGCGCTTCGACATCGTCGGACTCCGGAGCCACGATGACCAGCTCGTCGAGCCGGCGCGCGGCGCCCACCACGTCGCCGGGAGCGGTCGCCCTGCAGTCGGACAGCAGAATGGTGATCTTGCGACCGGCGCGCGAGCGTGACAACTGATCTGCCGCCGCCGTGAGCGCTCCGGCGACATCGGTGGTGCCGAAGCCTCGCAGGGCGAGGACGGCATCGATGACCCCTTCGTTCGACTTCGCGACATCCTGCGACTTCGCCGCGACGACGTCCTTGCCGAACGACAACACCGAGTAGTCCGACGGGCTCCGCCACGCGACGGCGGCCGAGGTCACTGCCGCTGTCGCCAGCGGACGGCCGGTCATCGACCCGCTGCGGTCGACCAGGAGGCAGATCGCCGTGCCGGGTGTCGACCACGATCGGATCCGCAGGTCGTCCGGATCGACCGCAGACCCCTGCGCCCGAGCTGACACCAACGCATCGATGCTGGCGTCGACGTCGAGGTCGCCCCCATCGGGCCGATAGCGCTGTGTTCGCAACTGGCCGGTCCCCCGCGGGGCCGCCGGGCCTCGACGCGACAGGTCGAGAAAGAGGCGCCCGGCGAGTCGTCGGGCGAGGTCGCGCAGCTTCGGGTCGGTCGCTCCGGTGAGATCCGCGAGCAACGCGAGTGTGTCGTCGGGATCCTCCTCGAGTGCAGATTGCACCGCTTCCTCGTCGAGCTCACCGACCTCGGGCGAGATGTCGTCGAAGTGCGGCTGCTGCTCGAGCGATCGACGCGACGTCGTCTTGCGTCGTGCCTTGGACACCTCGTCGTCGGCGTCGTCGCCCTCCTTGGCAGGCGGAGGGGTGTTCAGCCCGCCGGCGTCGCCCCGGTCGGGGCGATCGCTTTTCCCTCGTTCTGCCGCCCGTCGTCGATGCGACCGAACACGGCCTTCCAGAGTTCGCGCACGATGTCCTCGGTCGAACGCGTGGTGCCCTCGCGCAGGCGGATTCGGCCGGACAGCGCCACCAGCGCCGCGTCGAGTGACACGTCGCCGGCCGACGGCGTCGAGGAGCGGACGGCGGCCAACGACGTGGCGACGGCGCACATGTCGATCGCCCCGCGCACCGACGAACCGACGCGCAGGTCCGGGTGCGAACGCGTCAGTCGGACCAGCTCGACGACCTTCGCGACCCAGTCGGGATCGAGGCCCTGCCCACCCGACTCGCGAAGGGTGATCTGGCGCTCGTCGGTGGCGGTCTGATAGTCGACCGCGAGACGACACACCCGGTCGTACACAGCGCCGGAGATCCGGGCCGGTCCGATGGCGTCGACCGGGTTCATCGCGGCGACGAGACGAAAGCCGGGTGCGGCGGCCAGGCGACCGAGCCGCGGGACGTGCAGCTCGCCCTCGCTCATCACCGTGATCAGCACGTTGAGCGTCTCTTCCGGCACCCGGTTGATCTCTTCGACGTAGAGCAGCGATCCGTCACGCAGTGCGGACGCGAGCGGGCCGTCGACGAACACGTCGGCGTCGTAGCCCTCGGCGAGGACGCGGGCCGGGTCGAAGTGGCCGACGAGCCGAGCCGGTGTCAGCTCGGCGTTGCCCTCGACGAATTCGAACCCGACACCGAGCTCCCGCGCCACGGTGCGCAGCAGCGTCGATTTCCCCGTGCCCGGGGGGCCCTCGAGGACGACGTGTCGGTCGGCGACGAGGGCCGCGACGACGAGTTCGATCTCGCGACGTCGGCCGACGACCGTCGTCCCGATGGTGTCGACGAGCTCGCCCACCGGGCGGGCCAGATCGCTGCTCGACGTGTTCGTCGCGGTCGTTGTCGTCTCGGTCACAGCGTCTCGTTCACAGCGTCGGTCATCCACATCAGGTCGAGACGAAACTACAGATCCCGGTCGCTCCGGGACGGATCCGAACCCTCGATCAGCCGTGCGTGATCACGCCGCGGATGTTCTCCCCGTCGCGCATGGCCTGGTAGCCGTCGTTGATCTCCACGAGCGGATATCTGTTGGTGATCAACTCGTCGAGCTTGAGCTGACCGTCGCGATAGAGGTTCAACAGCTTGGGAATGTCGGCTCGCGGATTGAGCGAACCGAAGATCGTGCCCTTGATCTCCTTGTTGTACATCGCGAGCTCGAACAGGTTGACCGACGAT
>JBAWHL010000343.1:0-1880 GCA_049593815.1 Ilumatobacteraceae bacterium
AGTGTCAACTTCGGTGCTGGCGAGACGGTGGGCAATGCTGTGTTGACGAAGGTGTCTGCTGGTGGCGAGGTGTGTTTCACCTCGGATCAGTTGACGAACCTGGTCGTCGACGTCAACGGCTGGTTCAGCGACGCTGCCAGCTCCTGAACCGCGCTCTGTACTGCCAGTGATGAGACGTCGGCGCCAGAACGGCGCTGGGGTCTCATCGCTGCGCGTTCGGGGTGCGGGTCAGTAGCCGGTGCCGCAGAACGGTGTCGGTCGAACCGTGAACGCCGTGTCGAGCACGGTCAGGAGGTCGGTGTCGGCACCTGGCACCGCTCCGGACGCGGCGAGCTCGTGCCACGACACCGCGCCGAGGTAGGCAGCGGACAGCGTCGCGATGTCGACCGCGACGTCGAATGCCCCGTCGGTGCGGATAGCGGCGCCGGACGTGATCGTCCAGCATCCGCAGTTGTCGGCGAACATGGGATCGGTGACGCGTATCGACACGTCGCGCAGCGTCGGTCCGAAACGACGCTCGCGCAGTGCGGCATCGACGTCGAGGAGGCGTACCCACTGGTCGTCGAAATGGGCGCGGGTCTCGTAGCCGCGGCTGTCGCGCATCACCCGGCGTACGGGTTCGTCGACGGGGCGGGGCTCACATTTCCACTCGGTGATCAGGTCGATGTCGAGCACGTATCGCCACAACGCGAGTTCGACCTCGGGTGAGGTTCCCCAGAGGTCGATGATCTTGCCGGCACCCGCGGGCATCTCGGCGAATCCGTCGGACCAGTCGACCTCGTAGAACACGTAGCCGTCGTCGTTGCCGTTGGGGTCGCTGTGCACGGCGACGAACGATCCCTTCCCGTGCAGGGTGGACGTCGGTTCGCTGGCATCTTTGAAGACCCGGCGGAACCACCAGTCCGGCCGGCTCATCGAACCGACCCGCTCCCGAGCGACCCGTTCGTACAGTTCGGGCACCGCCGTGAGGACCTCGGTGTAGGGCAGGAGTCGCATCGATCCGCTGGTCGGTGGTGTGCGCCATGGCGTCGCGGCGCGCGACGTGACGACGGCGGCGACGGCGTTCGTGCCGAGCCCGAACCCGTAGCGCTGGTAGATCGGGGTCTCGCTCGCGTGGAGCGTGGCGATCACTTGGCCGCGTTCGCGAGCCTCGGCGAGGAGGCGGTGCATCAGCCGGGTGAGCAGCCCGCGGCGAGTGTGCGTCGGCAACACACCGACCCGAGTGACGGCGGCGGTCGGCACGATGGCGCCGCCGGGCACGGTCGAGTCGAACCGGAAGGCCGCGACGTGGCCGACGCAGGCGTCGCCGTCCCATGCCGCGATCGCGTCGCTGCTGTCCCACGACGGCTGGCTGCGCTCGAAGTCCTCGTCGTTGACCGGCCCGCTCAGCAGCGCCGCCCGCAGCGTGTTGGCCGCCGCTCGCCGTTCGTGCTCCGCGACCTCGCGGATGTCGATCTCTGTCATCCCCGAACGCTGCCACACGACCAGCCCCCGCACACCCCCGATTTCTCCAGCGATGAGCGAACGCACCACATGCGCGTGACTCGCTCATCGCGTCGGGGTGTTGTGCCGTGGGCGATGAGCGAACGCACCGCGGGTGGTGGAGCCGCTCATCGCCGTGGGGCGATGTGGGCGCGGTGGGTGCGGGTGCGGTGGGTCAGACGGCGAGGAGGTCGCGGGCGCCGGTGTCGCTCGAGGGGTGGCGCAGCTTCGACATCGCGCGGGCCTCGATCTGACGGATGCGCTCCCGGGTGAGGTTGAAGTGCTCCCCGACCTCTTCGAGCGTTCGGGGCTCGCCGCGGTCGAGCCCGAAGCGGAGCTTCAGGATCTCGCGCTCGCGGTCGTCGAGCGGGGCCAGCAGCCGGTTGATCTCGTCGGGG
>JBAWHL010000344.1:0-26353 GCA_049593815.1 Ilumatobacteraceae bacterium
GCCACCAGGCGCTCGGCCGGCCCTGGAGCCTCCAACAATCGGTACCGGTCCGCCGGTCCGATCGGCGCCAGCGCTGCGAGGTGGTGGGTCGCCATCGTCGAATCGTCCGCGATGTCGGTGAGCACTCCCGACTCCGCCATGTCGAGATCACCGAGTCGTGTCGCCAGATGCCGCGCCTCGTCGACTCGGCGGCCGGTGGCAGCGATCTGCTCGCCGAGGTCGACGACGTCGTCGACGACGTCGGGCCAGTCTTCGATCTCGGCCATCGGATAGGGGTCGTCGTCGAGCCACCGGATCACCTTGAATCGCCGGGTGCCCACCGCCAGCATCGCGTACCGCTGCTCGTCGAGCGCTTCGATCTGGAGCACCTGGGCAATCGTGCCCACCGACGCCCGTTCGTCGCCGCCACCGGCTTCTCGCCCTCGCGTGATGAGGACCTGCCCGAACTCGGGTTCTCCGTCGTCGGCAAGACGGTCGCGCACCATGTCTCGATATCGCGGTTCGAAGACGTGCAGCGGCAACAACGCCCCCGGCACCAGCACGAGCCCGAGCGGGAACATCGCCATCGGCGTCATCGAGGCCCCAGCGGTGTTCGATCGGGGTCCGCCGGGAATGCCGCCAACCGCTCCGCCAGCGCGGTCCAGTACCCCGTGTAACCGTCCTCGGTGACGATGCCAGGCCCGGTGATGATCATCGCGAACGACAGGGTCTCCCCCGACTCGACCGGCAGGTAGCCGGCCAGTCCCTTCACTTCGGGCGGGTCCTGATCGGCCGGTGGGTTGCCGAGCGTGCCCGTCTTGGCGATCAGCCGACCCTCGACGGCGGTCCCCGCGAACTCATCGGTCAGGGTCCCGGTTCGACCGGCGATCGGAAGTCCGGCTGCGACCGGGGTACCGGCGGCACGATCGAGCACGGCAAGCAACGCCGCGCAGGTCACCCGGTTCTCACTGCTCAGGCCCGAGCCGTCGACGAGGCGAACGTCGTCCATCGGCACTCCCCAGCCCCGCAACGTTCGGTCGATCACGGTCAGTCCTGCGGCGAGCGTCCCGAGACCAGCGTCGGCGACGCCGAGCTCCTTGAGCAGGATCTCGGCCGTGTCGTTGTCGCTCGTCGTGAGCATTTCGGCGAGGATGTCCGACAGCGGTGCGGACTGGATCGATGCGACCACACCGACCTCGGGCGGTGTGGTGCCCGAGTCCCAACCGTTCGAGATGGTGACACCGCGCGCGCCGAGCAGTCGTGCGAACTCACGTGCTGCGGTCGTGTCAGGGTCGCTCTGCCGGCCGGTTCGTCCGAGACGCCTCGAGTCGTTGACGACCAGGGCGTCGATCGGTCCGGCATCGACCAGCGCGACGCCGGGGCCCCACGACTCGATCGTTCGTTCGTCGTCGAAGCGTGATCCGTCGCCGACGATCGCCCCTCGAATCGTCGTCACGCCCGTCGCAACGAACGCGTCGGCGAGCGCGTCGAGCGACGTGGTGTTGAACGCCGGCTGCCGGTCCTGGTCGATCGGGTAGTCGTCGCTGGTCAAGACCGGGTCACCACCACCGACGAGGAAGACGTCGCCCTCGATCACGCCGTCGACGACGGGGGGCGACGCGACCGACGTGGTGAATCGATGGTCCGGTCCGAGCACGTCGAGCGCGACGGTGGCCACCAACAACTTGTGGGTGCTCGCCGGAATCACCGGGGTGGTCGGGTTGCGGGTGGACACGGTGCGCCCATCGACAGCGACCGCCACACACGAGCCTTCTCCGACGAAGACGTACAACTGCTCCATCGCCGCGGCGAGCTGATTGGCGTCGCGCACCGACCCGACGAGTGCCGGGGTACGCCGATACGCGAGCAACGAGGTGTCGAGCGCCGGCTGAACTGGCGCGACGACCGGTGGCGCCTCCGGAATGGAGGACTCCCCGTCGACGGCAGCTTCGTGTTCGTCCGCTTCGCCATCGCTCCACATGAGCAGCGCCACGAGCAACGCCACTGGGATCAGCATGACGACGAACAGGCCGAGCAAGGGCAGCGTCCGGTACCGAACGGGCGCACTCACGAGGTCGACACGCATCTCCGGCATGGTCAGCGCGGCCCGACCGTTGCCGGCGTCGGCCCGGCGGGATAGGTCGCGAGTGTGTCCGCGAGTGCGTTCCAGAGGGGCCGGTACTCGCTCTGGTCGGAGATGGTCGGGCCGTTGAGCACGAGCACGAATTCGACGGCGCCGCCCCCGTCGACCGGCAGGTACCCCGCCAACGCCTTGACGGCTGGTGGGTCGACGTTGAAGGGCGGGTTGTTCAACGTGCCGGTCTTGGCGAGCAAGCGTCCGGCGACCGCGTGATCGGTGAAGATGTCGCGCAGCGTTCCGCTCTCCCCTGCGACGGGCAGCCCGGTTCCCACGGGAGTGACCGGGCCCGTCCGCTGCAGCACGGTGATCAACGCGTCGCAGGTGAGCCGGTTGTCGAGGCTCAGTCCGGATCCGTCGGCGAGCACGATCGAGGTGACGTCGACGCCCCACTCGACCAGGAGTTCGCGCACGACGGCGAGCCCTGCTTCTCGAGTGCCCATCGCCGATTCGGCGAAGCCCAACTCCTTCACGAGCAACTCAGCGGTGTTGTTGTCGCTGTTCGCGAGCAACTCGCCGACCACCGCGGACATCGGGGCCGAATCGATCGAGGCGATCTCGACCGCGCTCGCAGGCGCTGCGCCGGACACTGCGGACCCGCTGATCTCGACGCCGCGCTCGCTCAACAGTCGAGCGAACTCCCGCGCTCCGCCCTCGTTCGGGTCCGACGCACGGAGGTCTTCACCGAGGACGCGCGCGTCGTTGACGAGCAGCGCGTCGTACGGTCCCCCCTCGAGGCCTTGCACGCCGACACCCCAGCCCGGGGCGAAGAACTCGTCGTCGTAGCGGGTGCCGTCGCCCACGATGTTGCCGGTCACGGCGTCCACGCCTGCGGCCACGACGCTGTCGGCGAGCGTGTCCAGCGACGTCGGCGACAGGACCGGATACCGGTCGAGGTTCGACTCCGGGTACCAGTCCGACGACAGGAGCGGGTCCCCGCCTCCCACCAGGAACAGATCGCCAGCGATCACCCCGTCGACCGGCTCCGCGGGCACGACGACCGACGTCGTGTACCGATAGTCCTCGCCGAGCCGCTCGAGGGCCGCAGCCGCCACGGGCAGTTTCTCGTTGCTCGCGGGGATGACCGGCAGCTCGAGATTGTGTGCGCTCACGAGCTGGCCATCGACGGAGATCGCCGCGCAGGAGCGATCGTTGACGAGTCCGAGGAACGGCGTCACCTCGGCGACGAAGGCGTCGGCGTTGACCTCTCGCGAGACGACGGTCGGCATGCGGCGCAGCGTCATCAGCGCCGTGCTCAACTCCGGTGTCGGTGCGGCTGCGCCAACCGACGGATCGGGCATCGGTGCTGCCTCGTTGTCGTCCTGCTGGCCCGAGGACCACTGAACGACCGCGAACAACGCGAGCGCGGGGACGAGCGCGATGACCACGAGCACGATCCACGGACCCGGGCCGCGCGGACCTCGTCGGCGGACGGACGATGTCACGTGCTGCGAGCCTGGCGGAACTTCGAGTACCGGATGAGATGGCCGAGCGACGCAACGGCACGCTCGCCGCTCGGGTAGCAGAGCTGTCCGAGTCGGCGCAGCGTTGCCGGCCCCGCGTTGTCGGGGTCGGCGACCGCGAGTTCGGTGGCGACGAGGATCGGCTTGCCGGTCGACACGCTGAGCGCATGCGCCGCCTCGGCGAACCGCTCGTCCTGGCGCTCGTGGTAGGCGACGATGCGCTCGAGCCCGTGATCGGGGTAGAAACGCCCTTCACGCATCATGCGCGCCTGATTGCTCTGGATTCCCAGGCCGAGGTAGATCATCGCGTCCACCTCGGGGTGGTTGGCGATGAGCTCCATCACTTCCGGGATCGTGTCGCGCGTCTCACCACCGGCGCAGTCGACCGGGTTGTTCCGGCTCCACCGCGGCGGCAGCTTGGCGTCGATTGCCTCACGCAGGTCGTCGGGCAGGTCCATGAGCACGATGTCGTCGTCACGCGTGATCGCGTCGGCGGTGACGACGCCCCATCCGCCGGCGGTGGTCAAGACGATGGTGTTGGCTCCCGTCGGCAGCGGTTGCGTGGCGAACGTCGCCGCCGTCTCGAATGCCTCGGTGACCGTCGCGGCACGGGTAATCCCGGCCGCGCGACACGCTCCGTCGAAGACCTTGTCGTTCGCCGCGAGCGCTCCGGTGTGGCTGGCAGCGGCCTGAGCGCCACCGGCGGTTGCGCCACCCTTGACGAGGACCAGCGGCTTGCGTGCGGATGCCGCCCCGAGACGTTCCATCAGGCCACGGCCGTCGTTGATCCCTTCGACGTATGCCAGGCCGACGCTCGTGGCATCGTCGTCGGCGTACCAGTCGAGGTAGTCGGCAACCGTCACTGCTGCCGCATTGCCCGCCGACACGGCTCGGCTGATGCCGACGCCGCTCGCACGCGACAGGTTCAAGAAGCTCGACACGAAGTTGCCGCTCTGACTGGCGACACCGATACTGCCTGCCGGCGGGTACGGGGCAACGATCTGCGCGCAGAGGTTCGCCGGGGTGCTCACGACGCCCTGACCGTTCGGACCCGCGAGGAGGATGCCGAGTTCGTCGGCCAACGCGACCAGCTCGGCCTCCGCCTGGCGTCCCTCGTCGCCCGCTTCGCCGTAGCCCGCCGAGGTCAGGAACGCCGCCCGAACACCCTTGGCGGCGCACGCGCGCAGGAGGTCGGGGTTCGCAGCCGCGGGTGTGCAGACGAAGACCAGGTCGATCTCACCGTCGGGGAGCTCCGCGATGTCGGCAACGGTTCTGACGCCGAGCACCTCCTCGCCCTTGAGGTTCGTGCCGAACACGCCGCCGGCGTAGCCGCTGGCGAGCAGGTTGTGCAGGGAGACGAACCCGAACTTCCCCGGATGCGTCGATGCGCCGGTGACGAGGACACCCCGGGGGTTGAACAGCGCGTCGAACTGCGCGTCGGTCGGGCGAGCCCGCATCGGCGCGGGCCCTTGCGTCTCGGTGCCAGAGGTCAGCTCGACGAGTCCGTCGACGGCGATGACCCGACCCGTGGGTTCCACGATCAGCGGGTTGATGTCGACGCTGGCGACATCGGGACGTTCCTGCGCCAACCGGCCGAGGCCGACGAGCAGTCCGATGAGCTGTGCCCGGTCGACGGCCGCTTCCCCTCGGAACGCTCCGAGGAGCTTCTGCGTGGCGAGGTCGTCGACCATGTCCGCCGCGGTCAGCTCGTCCAGCGGTGCGGGCCGGAACACCACGTCCGCCACCGCTTCGGCCAGGATGCCGCCCACACCGAGCATCACCGTCGGGCCGAACTGCGGATCGCGGAGCATGCCGGCGATCAGCTCGCGGTTCCCGGCGATCATCGGTGCGACCAGCACGGAGACGTCGCCGTCGTCGGGTGTCGCTGCCCCGAGCAGCTCGCGGGCTGCGGCCTCGACGGCGGATCGGTCTCCGAGACGGAGCTTCACCAGCCCGCGTTCGGTCTTGTGCGCGATGGCGTCACCATTCAACTTGGCGACCACGGGGTAGCCGAGCTGGTCGGCGGCATCGCCGGCGCTCGCTGCGTCGGCGACGAACCGTTCGGGAGCGATCGGAACGCCGAAGCGCGCCAGGAGTTCCTTCGAGTCGCGTTCGGACAGCGTCGTGTGCGCGTCGGGGCCGGAGGTGGTCGTGTCGGGGGTCGCCATGCGGCCACCACGGTACTGCCCCGGGTGGGCCCGAACCGGGTCAACCCGGCGTGCTCCGGCCACGTGCCGTGTCGAGATGCGCCATGCTGGGAGGGTGGCCGGGCCGACTCGGCGACCGACGTCCGTGTCCGCAACCCCGGGAGAACGATCATGACCAGCCTCGACAACATCGCTCCAGCCTTCGTCGAGATGGCCCACCGAATCGTGTGGGCGACGGTGGCCACCGTCGCTCCCACCGGCCGACCGCACACTCGTGTCCTGCATCCCATCTGGGAGTTCGACGATGGCCGACTCACCGGGTGGATCGCCACCTCGCCGGGCTCGCCCAAGGCGATCGATCTCGCACACCAGCCCGAGGTGTCGATCACGTATTGGGATGCCACGCAAGACACGTGCACCGCAGACTGCACCTCGTCGTGGGAGACCAGCCAGGAGGAACGCGTCGCGGGATGGAACCGCTTCGCGAACGCTCCAGCGCCGGTCGGCTACGACCCGAGCATGATTCCGCCATGGACGGACCCGTCCGCGGAGGCCTTTGGCATCCTGCGACTCACACCGACACGTCTGCGTGTGATGCCCGGAAGTCTCATGATGCTCGGACAGGGCGACGTGCTCACCTGGCGGGCGCCGCGCCCCTGACCCGTCAGGCCGGAATCAACGCGGCGCGGAAGAACTCGATGATGTGCTCGCTGCGGCGATCGAGCGCGGCAGGTGCGAGCGGGTTCTCGTCGAGCAACCCCTCGAGGAACGGTGCGTCGGAGAAGTAGCTCAGCAATGCCCCGTACCCGGTGAGCAGCAGTTGCTCGGGGTTGTGTTCGCGAAACGTCCCGCGGGCCATCTCGCGACGAAAGTAGTCGGCGGCCTGATCGAACATCGGCCGGAGCACGGCCGAGAGGTCGATGCCGAGGTGCGCTCCCCCATCGATGGCCTCGCGGCGCATCAGGGTGACGTACGACGGGTTGTCCGCGAAGTAGCCGAACCCGGCGCGCAGCACCTGCTCGACCTTGGGCCAACCGGTCGCGGTCGATTCGATGGCTCCGGCCAACCGTGCGAACCAGTCCGACAGCAGGCGTTCGAACACCTCACCGTAGAGCGCGTCCTTCGAGCCGAAGTGGTGCAGCAGACTCGGACGACGGATCCCGACCTCGGCGGCGATGTCGTTGAGGGACGTCCCGCTGTATCCACCGACGGCGAAGCACGTGAGCGCAGCATCGAGGATCTGGTCGCGAGTTCCGATGGTGGACATGGTCAGTCGAACGCTACTGCGCTGCGTCGCACCCCAGTCGCGCCGAACGCGCGAGCAGCTCACGGTCGGTGACCGAGGGCTGCTCGCGCGTTCGTCGAGCGCTGGGCCGAGATGGCTCAGTTGGGTGGGTAGACGCCCATCTGCTTGGCCTTGTCGGTCTGCCAGAAGATGTCGGCGATCTCGTCGATGTAGGCAACGAGCTGTTCACCGACCGCGGGATCCATCGACTTCTTGGCCTCGCCGGCCTGGTGGATGGCCTTCCAGAAGAGCTCGTGGAGCTGCGGGAACGCCTCGAAGTGATCGGGAGCGAAGAAATCGGCCCACAGCACCATCAGGTGATGCTTGGCCTCCTCGGCGCGCTGTTCCTTGATGAAGATGCAGCGGGTGCGGAAGGCGTCGTCGTCGGACTCGGCGTACTTCTTCGCGGTCTTGACGACCGAGAGGGCTTCGATCTTGGCCTGCGCCGGGTCGTACACCCCGCAGTAGAGATCGCAGTGGGCGTGGGCGACGGTTGCCGATGCAAACAGCTTGGCGAACATGAATGGCTCCTTGTGTGATGAGCGGTGGATGTATGGGGGTCTCGCTGAACGATTCCCAATGGGACGCTCAGCCGAAACATACACTCCGCGCCGGTGAACGCGCAGAAGGGACCAGCAGCGAGTCGGGGTGGCGGGCGAGCTGGCTGGCGGAGCCGGCTGCCTCGCCGGTTCGTCGTGGCCGATCGTTCGATGGAGCCGACCCTCGTCGACGGCCAGGGGCTGCTGGCGCTTCGTTCGGCACGCGCTCGACCGGGTCAGCTGCGCTGCTTCGAGCATCCCGAACGGCCTGCCTTCTGGCTCGTGAAGCGTGTCGACCAGGTGCTCGACGACGGCACGATGGTCGTGTTGTCCGACAATCGGACGAGCACCCTGGCCGATTCGCGTTCGTTCGGGCCGGTGCCGGTCGACGGTTCGTACCGAGTCGTCGTTCGCATCCCCCGCCGCCTGATGTGACCGCCGCCGGCCGCTTCGAACTCTCACCGAGCGATGCTGCGTCGCACAGGGGCTCGTAGTCTGTGCGGATGCAGATCGTCTCCACGCTGTTCGTCGAGAACTTCGAGATGCGCCAGGCGCCCGGGCCGTCGACGCGCATCGACATGACCGGGGTGATGTTCTCCCAAGCCGCCCCCGAGCCGGCGCCCGTGACGATCACGCCGCACCTCGTCGCACTGATCTTCTGCCCCGAGGGCGAATCGGGCAGTGGTGTGTTCGAAGTCGTCTTTCGCCGCGGCGTCGAAGAGGACAGCGAACAGGTGGCTCGAAACGTCAGCCCCTTCACCGTGGAGCCCGGCAAGTTCACCTACCGTCTGGTCCGCGGTGAGCTGGAATTCCCCGACTACGGCCAAGTGATCGCGCACTGCCGTGTCGACCACGGGCCGTGGCACCTCGTGCCGTTCACGTTGCTGCCACCCGTGTGACCCACCCCGACACCACACCGCCCCGACACCACACCGCCCCGACACCACACCGACACCACACCACCAGGAGACCGCTCCCCATGAAGACCCTCATGATCACCTCGGTGGCGCTCGCGACACTGCTCGCAGCGTGCGGCGGGAGCGATGCGCCGGCAGCGACCGATGCGGCCGCGGTCGCCAGCGTCGCTGACGACCAGGAGTGCGGCTTGACCGAGGAGCAGATCGGCGACCCGACGATCGCGGTGGTCGGGAGCTACATGATCGTCGACGGCGACCTGGCCTGCGAGGCGACGCCGGAGGAAGCAGCCACCTACGAGCTGTTCACGGGTCTGATTCCCGAGGAGTACCGCGAGGTCGTCGTGGCGTTCGTCGGCATCGACACCGACGAGAGCGACGGCACCGACGGCGCGTTGCAGGACATCTACGACGACAACGACGATCCCACCGGTGAACGGTTCATCGCACTCGACGTGACCGGTGCGAGCACCGAGCTGGAGCGAACGATCGTCCACGAGATGGGTCATTCGATCTTCATCACCGCGGCGAGCGACGTACCCACCGGCTATGCCGTCGACTTCAATGCCACGTTCGAGCCGGGGGTCGCATACGAAGATGCTCCCGACGAGTTCGTGACGGAGTATGCCGCGTCGGCCGATGACGGGTCCGAGGACATGGCCGAGAGCTGGGCGATGTACGTCTTCGGTGGCACCCCGTTCGCCGGCGATGCCGACGACGACGGTGAACTCGACGTCGTGGAACCCGGCACCATCGCTGCGGAGAAGGTCGCCTTCTGGGATGCCTACCCCGAACTCGTCCAACTCCGCGACGACATCCTCGCCAACGCCGGATTCTGAAACCTGTTCACACGCGGCAGCCGCGAGGTTGGTTCGACTCGGGGGGTCGTCGGGTACTGTCGCCCACGTGCCGCTGACTCAAGAACAGGACCAACACGCCGTCGCGCTCATGCGCGGGATGGCCATGGACGCTCCGCTCGCCGCCAAGAGCGGTCACCAGGGAACCGCGATGGCCCTGGCGCCCCTCGCTCATGTCCTCTACAGCCGGGTGCTCCGGCACGATCCGGCCGACCCGGCGTGGCCCGACCGTGACCGGTTCATCCTCTCCAACGGGCATGCCTCGATCCTGCAGTATTCGGCGCTGTTCCTCTCCGGCTATGGCCTGGAGCTCGACGACCTGAAGCAGTTCCGCCAGTGGGAGTCAGCGACGCCGGGCCACCCCGAGGCGGGTCACACCGCTGGTGTCGAGGTGACGACCGGCCCACTCGGCCAGGGTTTCGCCAACGCCGTCGGCATGGCGATCGCCGAGGAGAGCCTTCGCTCGCGATTCGGTGCCGCCGCACAGGACCACCACACCTTCGTCGTCGCCGGTGACGGCTGTCTCATGGAGGGCATCAGCCACGAGGCGGCCTCGATCGCCGGGCACTTGGGGCTCGACAAGCTGATCTGCGTGTTCGACGACAACCGCATCACGATCGACGGGCCGACCAGCATGTCGACCAACGACGACACGGCGATGCGATTCCGCTCGTACGGCTGGAACGTCGTCGACCTCGGCGAGATCGCCGACGACCTCGACGCGTTGGAAGCCGCCCTGGTCCAGGCCAAGAACGAAACCGAGCGCCCGACGCTGCTCGTCCTTCGTTCCCACATCGGCGACCCCTCCCCCGACCACGTCGACACCGCCGCGGCGCACGGCAACCCGTTCTCCGCCGACGACGTCACCCGCACCAAGGCCGTCATGGGTATCCCCGACGAACCGTTCTGGGCCCCCAGCGACCTCGTCGACGCCTACCGCGCCCACGCCGCGGCTCGCGGTGCCGAGTGGAACGAGGCCTGGTCCTCCGCTGCAGCCGACACGACGGCGACGCCGGAGTGGACCGCTGCATGGGCATCCACTGGCCTGGAGGGTTGGGATGCCGACCTCCCCGCCTATGACCAGGGGGAATCCGTCGCCACCCGCAAGGCCATCCAGAAGGCTCTCGACGCCACCTACGACAACCTGCCCGGACTCCTGTCGGGCTCGGCCGACCTCACCGGCAGCAACGGCACCGGGCTGGCGCGGACCACCTCGTTCACCGCGGACGACCGCGCCGGGCGCTACCTCCACTACGGCATTCGCGAACATGCGATGGGCGCGGCGCTCGTCGGCATGGCCCAACACGGCGGCACGCTGCCGATCTCGGGCACGTTCTTCGTGTTCGCGGACTACATGCGTCCACCGATCCGCCTCGCTGCACTCTCGGGAACCAAGGCCTGCTTCGTCTTCACCCACGACTCCGTCGGCGTCGGCGAGGACGGACCCACGCACCAACCCGTCGAGCACCTGGCCTCGCTGCGGGCGATGCCCGGCTTGCACGTGCTTCGTCCAGCCGACGGCAACGAGACCATTCAGGCCTGGGCCGACATCGTCCGCCACGACGGTCCATCCGTACTCGTCCTCAGTCGTCAGAACATTCGCGTCACGACCGACGGGTCCGCCGTCGAGCGCGGCGCGGGCATCGTCACCGACTCCGATGCCGCCCCACAGATCGTGCTGGTCGGTACCGGCAGCGAGGTCGAGGTGTGCGTCGATGCCGCCGAACGCCTCCGAGCCCGAGGACACGCCGTCCGCGTCGTGAGCCTGCCGAGCTGGGACCGCTTCGCCGAGCAGGACGCGGCGTACCGCACGTCCGTCCTCCCCGCTGGGGTCCCGGTGCTGTCGGTCGAAGCGGCCACGACGTTCGGCTGGGAGCGCTATGCCGACGACTCGATCGGCATCGACCGCTTCGGTGCCAGCGCCCCAGGTGAGCTGGTCCTGCAGAATCTGGGCATCAACATCGACCACGTCGTCGAGCGCGCCAACGCGCTGCTCGCCTGAAGGAGCACCATGAACGACATCAATCGCATCACCGCCCTCCACGAGGAGCACGGACAGAGCGCGTGGCTCGACAACCTGAAGCGCGACTACATCACCTCCGGTCAACTCGTCGCCATCCGCGACGGTGGAGTTCGTGGGCTCACGTCCAACCCGTCGATCTTCCAGAAGGCGATCGCCGGATCCGACGACTACGACGAACAGTTCCGGTCACTCCGCAGCCAGAACAACTCGATCATCGACGACTACTGGTCGCTGGTGATCCGAGACATCCACAGCGCCTGTGACGTGTTCTCCAAGGTCTACGACCACTCCAATGGCGTCGACGGCTACGTGAGCGTCGAGGTCGACCCCGGCCTCGCCCACGATGGACCGGGTACCGAGTCGGCCGCCCGGAACCTGCACGAACGCATCAACCGCCGGAACCTCATGGTCAAGATCCCCGGAACCGAGGAAGGCCTGGCGCCGATCGAGCAGATGATCGCCGAGGGTCGCAGCATCAACGTCACCTTGATCTTCAGTCTCCCCCGCTACTCGAAGGTCATCGAGGCCTACATCAGCGGTCTCGAGCGCCTGGCCGCCGATCCCGAAGCCGACCTCTCGCAGGTCGCCAGCGTGGCCAGCTTCTTCATCAGCCGCGTCGACTCCGAAGTCGACCGACGCCTCGACGCCATCGGCACCGACGCTGCGCTCGACCTGCGGGGCAAGGCAGCCGTCGCGCAGGGCAAGCTCGCCTACCAGTTGTTCCTCGAGGCGTTCTCCGGCCCTCGTTGGGAGGCGCTCACCGCTCGCGGCGCCCGCGTCCAGCGTCCGTTGTGGGCGTCGACGTCGACGAAGAACGAGGCCTATCCCGACACGCTCTACGTCGATGAACTGATCGGGCCCGACACCGTCAACACGCTGCCCGACAACACGCTCGAGGCATTCGCCGACCACGGCACGCTCGCCCGACGCGTCGACGCCGACGTCGATGCGGCCAGGACGGTGTGGGCTGGTCTCGCCGACGTCGGCGTCGACATGGACGACGTCGCGGCACAACTCGAACGCGAAGGGGTCTCGAGCTTCCAGACGTCCTTCGACGAGTTGATCGCCACGCTCGAGGCCAAGGCCGACTCGCTCAGCTGACCACTGACGCCCGCCGGTACCGGAGGGCGGTCTCCGCGTGAGGGGCGTCGGAGCTTCGATCCGGCCACGGAGAACTCAGACGTCGATCCAACGGCGGGGGTAGCCCTGCGCTCCGTTGGGCGCCACCGGGGCGGTCTCCTCGGTCTGTGGATCTCCGTTGCCGTCGAAGGCTCGGGATTCGATCATGTGCCGGCCGGGAGACACGGCCAACTGGTGCATCCACTGGACCCACGTGTCATTCGAGGGCACGCCGCCGAGCTCGGCATCGGCCCATTCGCCTTCGTCGACTCGCACCTGCACCCGCGAGATCCCCCGGTGCACCGCCCACGCCACACCACCGACGGTGACATCACCGTTGTCGACGCCGCGTCGGTCGGTGTCGATCCGCGACATCGTCTTGATCGGACCCGACTTCGACCAGCCGCGCGGCACCCAGTAGGCGTCGTAGTCCTCCCAGCGCGTGAGTTCGATCTCGGTGACCCACTTCGTGGCCGACACGTAGCCGTACAGACACGGCACGACCATGCGGACCGGGTATCCGTGGCGGGCCGGCAGCGGCTCGCCGTTCATGGCGATGGCGAGCATCGCGTCGCGACCGTCCATGACGATCTCGGTCGGCGTCCCCGCCGTCCACCCATCGGTCGATCGACTGACGATCTGCGTCGCCTCGGGGTGCACCCCGGCATCCTCCAGCACGTCCTTGAGCAGCACGCCCTGCCACAACGCGTTGCCCAACAGGTCGCCGCCGACCGGGTTCGAGACGCACGAGAGCGTCACGTACCGCTCCACCTGAGGCCGAGCGAGCAGGTCGTCGAAGGACAGTTCCAACTCGTTGTCCACCATGCCCGTGATCTTCAGCCGCCACGAGTCCTTGGACACCTGCGGCACCACGAGCGCAGTGTCGATTCGGTAGAAGTCGTCGTTCGGTGTGACGAAGGGCTCCAGCCCGTCGAGCGGAAGTTGTGCATCGGCCGGGAGCTCCGGCGGTCGTGACACCGCTCGGGGAAGCGCGATCGCTTGGCGTTCGGCGTCGATCTCGAACCGCTGTTGGAGGATCCGACCGATCCCGCCGGCGATCACGGCTACCGACCCGATGCCGATCGCTCCCCCGACGAAACGTCGACGATCGACGCCCATCGACTGTGCGCTCGGCGTCGTGTCCTCGCCGGGCACCGCCGCTGTGGCCGGACGCGGCGCCAGATACCAGAGCACGGCCACCGACACCGCTGTTCCCACGATCGTCGGCAACAGCTTGCCGATCGTGGGCTCCGGGCGGGTGAGGACCGCCCAGGTGCCGAGGAAGCCGACCAGGCCCGTGAGTGCGAATGCGGCGGTGCGAGCGCCGCGCACCGCGAGCATGCCGACACCGACACCGACCACACCCAGGACGATCAGTGCCCCCAGCACGAGGACGACCTTGTCGTTCGTGCCGAACGTCTCGATCGCCCACGTCTTCAACGGCTTCGGCACCCAGTCGATGAAGACCTGCCCGACCGGGACGACCGGCGACGACGACCCCTGCACGAGGCCGACCACCAGCTCCGCCACGGCCAGGCCCGAACCGGTCGCAACGAGGCCCAAGACGGGGCCATCCCACCATCGCTGTGACGAAGGCTCGTACGCTCCACTTTCCATGGCATCAGATGTAGCTGACGACGAGGCCGCTCGGGCCCGTTCCATCGTCTCCGAGCTCGGAGTTTCCGGGAATGTTCGACTCTCGGAAGAACTTGTTTCCGAAGCGCTCGGGCTCATCACCGACCAGCCTGACACGCTCGATCTCAAGATTGCCACCGCGGCGTTGAGTGAGATGCGTGAGGCGTACGCGATGTTCGCCCCGTACAAGCACGAACGGAAGGTGTCGATCTTCGGGTCCGCCCGCACGGCGCCGGACGACCCGCTGTACGAGCTCACCCGCCAGATCGCCGAACGGCTCGCCGACACCGGGTGGATGACGGTCACCGGCGCGGGACCGGGAATCATGCAGGCCGGCATGGAAGGCGCCGGACGTGAGATGTCGATCGGCGTGTCGATCAGGCTGCCTTTCGAGTCGGGAGCGAATTCGATCATCGCTGGAGACGCGAAGCACGTCAGCATGAAGTACTTCTTCACGCGCAAGCTGATGCTGATCAAGGAGTCCCAGGGCTTCATCTGCCTGCCTGGCGGTTTCGGCACGCTCGACGAGATGTTCGAACTGCTCACCCTGACCCAGACGGGCAAGGGCGTCCCGGTCCCGATCGTGCTGCTCGACGCGCCGGGCGATCCGTACTGGGCGGGCGTGGACACGTTCGTGCGCGAGCAGCTGATCGCTCGAGGACTCGTCGGCGCCGCCGACGTCGGGCTCTACACGATCACCAGTTCGTGTGATGAGGCCGTCGCGATCATCGAGGGCTTCTACTCGAACTACGACTCGATCCGTTTCGTCGGCGACCGCCTCGTGATGCGGTTGCGCGCTGCACCGACCGACGCCCAGCTCGACGAGCTCAACGAGCGGTTCGGTCATCTCGTCTCCTCTGGCCGAATCGAACGGGCCGAGCCCTTCAAGGCGGAGGTCCGCGACGACGACCGACTGGACCTGCAGCGCATCGCCTTCCGATCCGGGATGCGCGGGTACAGCGACCTGGTCGAGATGATCCGGCTGCTCAACACCTACGTCGACGCGAACGGTTGACCGCCCCGACCCGGTGATGAGCGAATCCCCCGCCCGAGGTGCGTTCGCTCATCGCCATGTGATGCGGCGGCGTCGGATGACGGTTCAGACGTCGCCGGCGGACTCGTCCAACTGACGCAGCACGCCCGCCGCCTTCTCGATCGCCCGCCGCGCCTGCATCAGCTTCTTGTCCTCGGCGGGGCGAGCGATCTCCCCGTCGGCCACGGCTTCACGCAACCGGTCGAACGCCATCTCGTCGAGGTCGGCAGCGACCGACTCGAGCCGATCGATCAGACCTCCGTAGTCGCCGCTCATCGGATCGCGTGGTCGGCGCCGAGGAGACGCGTGGGCAGCGCCGTACCCCTCCGTGGCGAGAACCCCTGGTGACGAGAACTCCGCGATGTGGTCATCGACCGAGCATCGTAGGGTCTCGCTCCGGCGAGAACGGCACCTACGCTGGATGGCATGACCACCGTCGACGCCATCCCCGACATCGTGCAGAACCTCCGCGACGGATTCCGAGCGGGCGTCGTTCGGACGATCGAGTCGCGAACGCTGCAACTGCAATGCCTCCGCGCGCTCGTCGACGAGCAGCAGGAGCGGCTGATCGATGCCCTCGCCGCCGACGTGGGCAAGCCGCGGATCGAGGCCTACACCACCGAGATCGCCTTCACGATCAACGAGATCGACCACACGCTGAAGCACCTCGAATCGTGGATGAAGCCAGAGAAGGTCAAGGTGCCCCTGACCTTCAAGCCCGGCAAGGCGAGCCTGGTGCCGGAGCCGGTCGGCACCGTCTGCATCATCAGCCCGTGGAACTATCCCGTGCAGCTGCTGCTCGCCCCGTTGGTCGCCGCGCTCGCAGCTGGCAACACCGCGGTGCTCAAGCCGTCCGAGGTCACCCCGACCGTCGCCGCGCTGATCGAGGAGCTGGTCCCCCAGTACCTCGACCCCCGTGCGGTGAGCGTGGTCACCGGTGCCGTCGACGAGACCACGGCCCTGCTCGAGCAGCGGTTCGATCACATCTTCTACACGGGCAACGGCGCCGTCGGCCGAATCGTGATGCGTGCGGCAGCCGAACACCTGACGCCCGTCACGCTGGAGCTCGGAGGCAAGAGTCCCGCGATCGTGGCGACGGATGCCAACATCTCCATCGCTGCCCGACGAATCGCGTGGGGCAAGTTCCTCAACGCCGGACAAACCTGCGTGGCCCCGGACTATGTCCTCGTCGAAGAGGGTGTCGAAGACGAGTTGCTCGAGGCGCTCAGCGCCGCCGTGACCGAGTTCTACGGCGATGACCCGCGCGAGTCAGCCGACTACGCCCGGATCGTGAACGTTCGACACCACGATCGCCTGACCGGTCTGCTCGACGCAGGCGGGTTCGAGACGACGGTCGTCGGAGGCACCGGCGACCGCGACGCCCGCTATCTCGCGCCGACCGTCGTTGCCGGCGTCCAGCCCGACTCGAAGCTGATGAACGAGGAGATCTTCGGACCGATTCTTCCGGTCATCGTCGTCGAGGACATCGACGAGGCGATCCGTTTCGTCAACGATCGTGACAAGCCGCTGGCCTTGTACGCCTTCAGCGAGAGCAACTCCGTGCTCGAACACGTCGTCGCCAACACCTCCGCCGGCGGTGTCACCCTGAACCATGCGGTGCTGCACCTCGCTGTGCCCGACATGCCGTTCGGTGGTGTCGGCCCGAGCGGGATGGGCGCCTATCACGGCAAGTCGGGCTTCGACACGTTCAGCCATCACAAGGCCGTGCTCGCCAAGCCGAGTCGCCCCGATCCGTCGTTGATGTATCCCCCGTACACCGGTCTGAAGCAGAAGCTCCTCCGCAAGTTCATGTGACCATCCCGCCCACCTCCGTGGGCGGAGCGGAACGTCGGGGGCCCGCCAGGTGCTCGTGCCGGAGTCAGGCCGTGGCGGCTCGGGCGGCGCGGTCGTGGGCGACGGCGTCGTACTGCTCGTAGTCGGAAGCGGTGTCGTCGGCGTGCTCGAACTGCATCAGGCCGGCCTCGCCCCACAAGCGACGGAGGTAGCCGTCGTTGGCATCGAGCAGGCCGAGCTTGCCCACGTTCGGGACGAGCTTGGAGAAGAACGCCCGCTGAAACCCGGCCGTCGGCTCGATGCCGACGGTGTTGCGAGCCTCGAGCAGATGCGGCAGCACCTCGGTGAAGTCGACACCGAGACGCTCCCACATCTCGGGCAACGCGGAGCGGGCCTGGCTGTTGAGCGTGTTCTCGGCGAGGAACTCCTGACGTTCCTTCAGCTCCGGTTCGCTCAGGCCGGCGTAGAACTCCTGCAGGCTGAGGATGCCGAAGGCGACGTGGCGGGCCTCGTCGGCCAGCACGTACCGGAGCAGTTTGCGCAACAGCGGTTCCTCGGTGCGGCGCAGCATCTCGCCGAACGCGGCCAGCGCGAGACTCTCGATGATGATCTGCATGCCGAGATAGGCAATGTCCCATCGGTCGTCCTCGAGCAGGCCGAACACCTGGGACTGCAGGTACGGGCTCATCGGGTAGGTGTCGCCGACCTTCTCGCTCAGGTAGCGCTGGAAGACCTCGGTGTGGCGTGCCTCGTCCATGGTCTGGGTGGCGGCGTAGTACTTCGCGTCCATCCACGGCACGGTCTCGGTGATCTTCGCCGCGGTGAGCATCGCTCCCTGTTCGCCGTGGACGAACTGGCTGAGCTGGGCCTTCAGCGACTCGATGCCGAGGGCGGTGAACTCCTTGTCGCTCCAGTTCCGCAGCGGTGAGCCGGGGAGATCCTTGGCGGCCTTGGCGAGGAGCATGACCGGTGCGTCCCAGTCGATGATCTGCTCCGCGTCGACCGAGGTGCTCCAGTCGAGTTCGACGACGCTCGACCACTGTGAGGCCATCGCCTTGTTGTACAGCTTGACCAACTGCGGGCGCGACCGTTCGTAGTCCCACAGGAACGTTCGAGGCGCATGGTCGTTGACGTAGCGGATCGTCTCGGGGGCGTCGACGCCGTCGGGGATCGGGGGAAGGTCGGTCGTGGTCACGTGGTGCTCCTCGGGTTGCGGGTCGGGTTGCTGGTCGGTTCGGTGGATGTGGCGGGTGAGCTGGTCGGGTCGGTGCCGGGAACGCCCGGCCGCGGGTCGGCGCCGAAGCTCGAGATCACCCGGTGGACGAGGTCGGCCCAGCCCGCTGCGTCGGGGGCCTTGGACCCACCCGCACGCTGCAGCAACAGGCCGAGGCCGAGGGTTCGTACGAGGAACAGCACGGCATCGGGATCGACGTCGTCGGCGATCGTGCCGTCGGTCAACGCCTGCGAGAGCAGCGGCTCGACCGATGTGCGCCAACGTTGCTCGGCCTCCTCGATCGCCCTGGCGACTTCGGGCTCGCGACGCGCAGCGACGTGTGCCTCGAGACGCACGGCCTCGTTCAGTGTCAACGGTGCGTCGAATCCGGCCGCGTGACGCTCGACGATCTGGGCGACGCGTTCGGCCTGTGGTGACGACACGGCATCGACGCCGGCGTGACGGACGACGGCCTCACGCAACAGGTCGTTCTTCGAGCGGAAGCGGCTGTACACCGCGCCGGTCGAGAGCCCGGCTTCGCGAACGATGTCGGCGATCCGGGTGCCTTCGTAGCCCTGCTCGGCGAACACACGTCGGGCAGCGTCGAGGAGCCGGACCCGGAGTTCGTCGTCGGCTGCGTCGTTCACGCGATCCCAGTCCCCTCACCCAGTTCGCTCAACTCGTCGACCCCCGTCGACACCCCGAGAATAAATGTTATTCGGCGCGCTGGCAAGGGCGGATCGCCATCACGTGACCTCGTTGCTGCACGGCCGGCCTGCGGCGACGTCAGCGACGTTGGCCAGCGTCGTCTGCGCAATCGCGGCGAGTGCCTCGTGTGTGAGGAATGCCTGGTGCGCGGTGATCAGCACGTTGGGATAGGTGAGCAACCGGGCGAAGTTGTCGTCGGAGAGGATCTCGCCGCTGCGGTCCTCGAAGAACAGATCGCCCTCCTCCTCGTAGACGTCGAGGGCCACGGATCCGATGTGTCCGGACTTCAGCGCGTCGAGGAGGGCCGCGGTGTCGACGAGCGCGCCACGACCGGTGTTGACGATCATCACCCCCGGCTTCATCGTCGCGATCGATGCGGCATCGACGAGATGGTGTGTCTGCTCGTTGAGTGGGCAGTTGAGCGAGATCACGTCCCCGAGCCGCAACGCCTCCTCCAGTTCGACGTACCGCACGCCGAGGTCGATCAGGTCGGCATTGGGCTCGGGGTCGTACGCGACGACCTCGCAGCGCAGGTGCCAGAGCAGTCGGGCGACAATGCCGCCGATCTGGCCCGTGCCGACCACCGCTGCCGTCTTGCCCGCCATGTCGAAGCCCACGAGACCGTCGAGGGAGAAGTTCCGGTCGCGCACTCGGTTGTGGGCCCGGTGGATCTGCCGATTGAGGGCGAGGATCAGCGCCAGCGTGTGTTCGGCCACCGCATTCGGCGAGTACGACGGCACCCGGACGACGGTGACGCCGAGCCGTTCGGCCGCATCGAGGTCGACGTTGTTGAACCCGGCGCACCGCAACGCGATGCAGCGGGTGCCGCGCTCGACGAGCACACCCAGCACCTCAGCGGACACGTCGTCGTTGACGAAGGCGCACACCACGTCGGCGCCGTCCGCGTAGGGGGCGGTGCTCGCGTCGAGTCGGGACTCGTGATACTGGATCTCCAGCCCGGTGCCAGCCGCGGCGACGTCGAAGCTCTGCCTGTCGTAGGGCTTGGTCGAGTACATGGCAATCGTCGTCATCGTGTGGATGATGGCACGTCCCGAGCGACCCGGGCCCGTGACGTCCGTCCGGCGCCTGGCGCACCTGAGCGGATTCTCAGGTTCGACTCAGCACCGACTCACCCTGCCCTGTCAGGGTTGATCCATGGGTGCACCGACGAGTCCACGGCTCGGCAACGCACCGCTGGTGTGCTCACTCGATGCATCCGGCGAGATCGACCCCTCCGTCGAGGAACTCGAACGCCACCTCTCCAGCGGAGACCATCGCACGCTGCGCCTCTCCCCCGGTCGGTGGCGACGGCAGCACCCCGCGATCGACGGAGCAGCCGAACTTCCGGCGGATCCCGTGCGAGCGATTCTGCGCACCGTCGAGACCGGCGGTCACGACATCGTCGTGGTTCGTCACAGCGCTGCCTGGCCACCACGGTGGATTCGGCGACTCATCCACGAGAGCCCGTGCTCGATCCTCGTCCAGCGAACGCGGCCGCCCGCGGTGGTCGACGTCCTCGCCGCCGTCGGCCTCGGCGACGACGCCGCGGACCATTCCCGGCACATCGTCGAGCAGGCCGCCGCCATTGCGGATCGCCTCGGCGGCGACACACATCTGATCCATGGTTGGGACCAGTACGACGCACTGGCCACACGAGGAACCGCCACGTTCACGCCCGCCGAGGAGACCGCGGACGTGGCAGCTTCGGCCGAAGCCGATCGCCGCCGAGCGCTCGACGCGTTCGCGGCCGGCGTCGACCACGTCGACGCTGGCCATGCTCACCTCGCTCACGGTCCGGTGGCCGAGGTCGTCGAGGCGGCCGTCGACCGGCACCCCTATGCGATGGTCGTGGTCGGTGCATCGAGCCGCACGGGCATCGAGGGTCGCCTCCGCGTCAGCACGCCGGTCGACATTCTCGGGCTGGTGCAGTGCTCGGTGCTCGTGGTCAAGCCACCCACGCCCTGAATCGCCGGTCTGGTGCCGCATTCGTCGCCCTGGCGTCGAATGAAGATAAGAAGACTCTCAGCGGGGCCTTATGTTCGGCTCACGCCCCGACCTGAGGATGTGGAGAGATGGCACAGACACTGCTGGTGATCGAGGACGAGGAACGCATCGTCCAGTTCCTGCGGCGCGGACTCGAGGCCGAGGGGTACGCAGTGCTGACCACGCCGAGCGGCGAGCAGGGCATCCAGATGGTGCAGTCCGCCCCGGTCGATCTGGTGGTCCTCGATCTGATGTTGCCCGGTCTCGCCGGCGAGGAGGTCCTCACCCGACTGCGAGGAATCGACAGCGGCCTCCCGGTCATCATCCTGACCGCGAAGGAGTCGGTCACCGACCGGGTCGCATTGTTGAATGCCGGCGCGGACGACTACGTCTCCAAGCCCTTCAGCCTGACCGAACTGATCGCTCGCATCCGCGCCCGGTTGCGCCCGCGCGATCAGGAGCGAGCCACGACGCTCGCGGTCGGCGCGGTCACGCTCGACCTGCTGGCGAGACGAGCCGACTTCGACCATCGCTCGATCGACCTCACCTCCCGCGAGTTCTCGCTGCTCGAGACGTTCATGCGCCATCCCGGCCAGGTGCTGTCGGAATACCAGCTGCTCGACCTCGTGTGGGGCTACGGGTTCGACCCCGGCTCCAACGTCGTCGAGGTGTACGTCGGCTACCTCCGCAAGAAGCTGCAGCCCGACGTCATCGTCACGATCCGCGGTTCGGGGTACCGCTTCGACGGATGAGGCCGGCCCGATCGTTGCAGGTCAGGCTGCCGCTGCTGGCGGTGGGCATCCTCGCGATCAGTCTGGCGTTCTCGGCCTTCGTCATGTTCGAGACCCTGCTGCTGACTGGTCAACGGCGGCTCGACGACAGCCTCGACCGTGAGACCCAGCGACTGCGCGAGACGATCGCGCTCAGCATTCCGTCCGCGCTCGCAAGCGGTGAAGGGCCCGCGCCGACCGACGACGAGTTCCGCGAAGTGATCACCGACTACCTCGAACGCCACGCCCGCAGCGACGACACGATGACCATCGTCCGCATCGGCGACGACGTGCTGACCACGGCCGATGCACCGACGGCACTCGAGTTGCTCCGCGACTCCAGTGAGCTGGACGAGATCGCGCCCGACGCGACGACCGGGCTGATCACCGTCGGCAGCTCCCAGGGCGACATCCGCTTGTCCTCGTTGCCGATCCGGACCGTCGACGACGACGTGTCGATCGTCGTCGGCGCCTCGCTCGACGACGTGCGATCGAACGCCACCCGTTCGTTGTGGCGCATCGGCGCCGCTGCCGGGATCGGATTGCTGGTCGCCGGGATCCTGCTCGCATACAGCATCCGTCGGATCCTGCGACCACTGAACGATCTCGCGACGGCGGCACGTGACGCCGAACTCCAGGAGCTCGGCGCACGGGTGACCCCACGCAGCACCGACGACGAGGTCAGTCAGCTCGCCCGCGAGTTCAACCGCATGCTGGACCGCCTCGAGGTGTCGCTCGCGGAGCAGCGGCGCTTCATGGCTCAGGTGTCCCATGAGCTGCGCACGCCCGTCACGATCGCTCGCGGCCACCTCGAGCTGCTCGAGCGGGCTCCGGCAGGAGACACGGAGTCCGTCCACGAGATCGCCGAGCTGGTGCGCTCGGAGCTGTTGACGATGCAACGCCTCGTCACCGACCTGATGACACTCGGCCAAGCGAAGGACGTCGACTTCGTCGTGCCGGAACCCGTCCGGCTGCGCGAGTTCTTCGACGAGTTGCAGTTGCGCATCGTCGGGCTCGGGACCCGCAAGATCCGTTTCGAACCGGTGCCCGACGAAATGGTGCACGTCGACCCCGATCGCCTCGCACAAGCGGTGCTCAATCTCGTCAACAACGCGGCACTCCACGCAACCGGGCACACCGAGATCGTGCTGGGTGCGACCACCACCGCCAGCTCCCTCGTCGTCACCGTGACCGACGACGGTGTCGGAATCGACGAGCGGCTGCTCGGGTCGCTGTTCGAGCCATTCGTGCACTCCGAAGACGCCCACGGGACGACCGGCCTCGGCCTGAGCGTCGTGAAGGCGGTCGCCGAAGCCCACCACGGCGTGGTCGAGATCACGAGCGACTCCACCGGGACCGCCGTCACGATCACCATCCCCCATGCGCCGTTCCCCGTGTCCACCAGCGACCAGGCACAGCCGACGGTGCCCTCATGAACACGATCTGGCTGCTGCTCGGACTGCACGTGGTGCTCGCGATGAGCGCCCCGGTCGTCGCGCGCTCGATCGGCGCACGGGCGTTGGCGGTCTGTGCGCTCGCACCCGCCGCGACGTTCGTGTGGGCGATCGCCGTCGCCGTCGGGGCCATCGGCGGGGACCGGACACCGCCCGGCATCTCCTGGGTGGCCGGGCTCGACCTCGACCTGACCATTCGCGTCGACGCGTTCGCGTTGCTGTGGGTCGCGATGATCTCGGCGATCGGCGTCGTCGTGTTCCTGTACAGCGCCTCCTATCTCGCCGATGATCCGGGCGTCGGAGCGTTCGCGACGCGGCTCACGGCGTTCGCCGGTGCGATGGTCGGTGTCGTCGTGGCGGACAACCTGCTGTTGCTCTACGTCTTCTGGGAGCTCACGTCGGTCACGTCGTACCTGCTCATCGGCACGAAGGACCGCTCACCGGATGCCGTCGCCGCGGCACGTCGCGCCTTCGTCACCACCGCCGCAGGCGGACTGGCGATGCTCGCCGGATTCATCGCCATCGGACTGCAGACCTCGACGTTCTCGCTGTCCGGCCTGGTCGACAACCCTCCGAGCGGCACGACGGCATCCGTTGCCGCGGTGGCCATCCTGCTCGGGGCATTCACGAAGTCGGCCCAGTTCCCGTTCCACGGATGGCTCCCGGGCGCAATGGCCGCACCCACACCGGCGAGCGCGTTCCTCCACTCGGCCACGATGGTCAAGGCCGGGATCTACGTGATCGCACGGTTCGCCCCGATTCTCGCCGTCACCGCGCCGCTGTGGCGTCCCACCGTGCTCGTCGTCGGTCTGTTCACCATGGTGCTCGGCGGCTGGGTCGCCCTCCGCCAGCACGACCTGAAGCTCGTCCTCGCGTATGGCACCGTGAGTCAGCTCGGGTTCCTCGTCGTGCTGTTCGGCGTCGACATCCCGTCGATCACGCTCGCAGCCGTCGTGATGCTCGTCGCGCACGCGCTGTTCAAGTCCAGCCTGTTCCTCGTCGTCGGTGTGGTCGACCAGTACGCGGGCACGCGCGACATGCGCGAGTTGTCCGGGCTTCGCCGCGCGCTGCCCGCGACATGCGCGACCGCGGTCATCGCTGCTGGTTCGATGATGGGCCTGCCCCCACTGCTCGGCTTCGTCGGCAAGGAGAAGGCGCTGGAGGGCTTCATCCATGCTCCCGAGGGATGGTCCACCACGGTGCTGGTCACGATCGTCGCTGGCTCTGTCCTCACGGTTGCGTACTCGGCTCGTTTCCTCCACGGCGGCTTCGGCGGTGACGTGGCGGACCATGCGCCTCGCGCCACCAGTCGGATCCACACCATGACCGGGCTCGCCGCAGTCGGGGCTGTCGCCAGCATCATCGGCGGGCTCGCTGCCGGCCCCTTGACCGATGTCTTCGTCCCGGCAGCCGCCGACCTCGACCCGAGCATCGCTGGTTCCAAGGTCAAGCTCTGGGCCGGTTTCAACGAGGCCCTCCTCCTCTCCGCGGTGGCCACGGTCGGCGGCCTCGTCGTGTTCGCGTCGGCGCACCGGCTCACGCGTCTCCAACAGCGACTCGCTGTTCCAATGTCGTGGACGGGGGCGTTCGACGGGTTGTACTCCCGTCTGGCGACCATCGCCGAACGCACGACGGCGACCATCCAGAACGGGTCGCTGCCGGTCTACCTCGGCGTGATCGCGGCCACCACCATCGGCCTGCCCGCCGCGATCGTGCTCGGTGGCGCCGCGATGCCGACCGACGCAGTCTCCGCGGAGTCGCTGCTGCAACTTCTCGTCTGTGTGCTGGTCGTGGCGACCGCCGTGATGGCGGCGACGTCGCGGCGCCGGTTCGTCGCCGCACTGGCAGTGGGCGGCGTCGGGTACGGCGTGGCGCTGCTCTTCGTCGTCCAGGGGGCCATCGATCTCGCACTCACACAGTTCCTGATCGAGACGCTCTCGGTCGTGGCGCTCGTGCTCGTGCTGCGCCGCCTCCCCGAACGATTCCCGAGCGTGCCGTGGAAGCTCGGCCGCAGCCTCCAGCTGACGATCGCCGCCATCGTCGGCGCCTCCGCCGTCGTGCTGACGCTGACGGCCGGCTCGCAGCGGTCCGGGCCCGCGGCGACCGAGTTCTACCTCGCTCGCGCACTGCCCGACGGTGGAGGACGCAACGTGGTCAACGTGATCCTCACCGACTTCCGCGCCCTGGACACGCTCGGCGAGATCGCTGTGTTGGTCATCGCCGCGCTGGGTGTCGCCAGCCTCGTCATCGGGCTGCCTCGCGGCTCTGCTGGACGGCGCCTCCGCACCGGTGACTCGCTGTTGCTCGATCGTCTCGCGGGCGTCGTCGTCCCGATCGCCCTCGTGTTCGCAGCATTCCTCTTCTTCGCCGGACACAACGCGCCCGGTGGCGGCTTCATCGGCGGACTCGTCGCCGGCGCCGCGCTGACACTCGAGTACGCACGCGGTGGACCCGACGCACTGGCGCGCATCGTTCCCTTCGACCCCCGCTACCTCCTCGGCGGCGGCCTCCTCGTCGCAGCGACGACCGGTGTGACCGGACTCATCGGTGGTGGCGAGTTCCTCGAATCCTCGACGGTGAAGGTGGACGTCCCGGTGCTCGGCACGATCAAGGCCACGAGTGCGCTGCCCTTCGACGTGGGCGTGCTCATGGTCGTCGTGGGTCTCGTCCTGACCGTGCTGCTCCGGCTCGGCTCACCGACCGACGCGGAGGGAACACCATGAGCGTCGCCTTGGTCGTCACGGCCGGTGTCCTGATCTCGATCGGCGTCTACCTCCTCCTGCAGCGCGTGCTGACCCGGATCATCATCGGGCTCGTCGTGCTCGCCCACGGCGCGAACCTGCTGTTGCTCGCGGCCGGCGGCGCAGCCGGTGAGCCCCCGTTCGTCGGCGACCGGGCGCCCACCAGCGCCGACGCCGACCCCTTGCCACAGGCGCTCGCCCTGACCGCGATCGTCATCAGCTTCGGCATGCTCGTGTTCCTGCTCGCGCTCGCGTTCCGGAGTTGGGCGCTGACCGGCGACGACGAGGTCGAGGACGACATCGAGGACCGTCGCATCGCCACCGGCGAAGCGCAGTCCGGGACGGAGGACTGCGCATGAACGCCGCGCTGCTCGTCCCCGCGACGATCGTCATCCCGCTGATCGCCGCCGCCCTGAGCCTGCTGATCCGACGCGTCGCCGTCCAGCGAGCGGTCGCGTCCGGCGTCGTGGCGACGCTCGTCGCGGTGTCGGTCGCGCTCCTCGTCCGAGTCAGCGACGGCACGCATCTGGTCGTCGACGTCGGCGGCTGGCCCGCACCC
>JBAWHL010000345.1:0-19743 GCA_049593815.1 Ilumatobacteraceae bacterium
GCAAGACCTGGATCACCGGGGAGGGTGCCGTCGAGCCGATCGCCCCCGCCGAGCGTGGCCAGGCCGTCGACGTCTCCGGGGAGGACCTCACGGGCCAGCCCCTCGACCTCGCCGACTACCGCGGCAAGGTCGTCGTGCTCGACGAGCCCGAGCAGATGGCCAACCCGAAGGAGGCCTTCACGAACAACCCGTTCGCCGAGGCCGAGGTGCACCTCACGTTCACTGGCCAGGGACGTCCGAGCATGTTCGGCGGCGAGCCCGACACACCGCACGAGGCACCGGGCGAGGAGTTCGCGAAGGGCCACTACGAACAGCTGATCGCGGCGTCGGGCACCATCCGTGTCGGCGAGCGGGAATGGCAGGTCAACGGCTTCGGCCTGCGCGACCACTCGTGGGGACCGCGCTTCTGGCAGGCGCCGTGGTACTACCGCTGGTTGACGGCGAACGTCGACGAGAACTTCGGGTTCATGGCCAGCCGCGTCGCCAAGCGCGACAGCGAGGGCACCCGCGGCGGGTTCGTCTGGGAGAACGGCGAGATCCACCTGTGCGACGGCGTGGAGATCACCACCGAGACCCGCGGCGCCGAGCACTATCACGATCGGATCGAGGGCGTGATCCGGTCGAGCCGATCCGACCGCGAATGGAAGTTCACGGGTGAAGCGTTGAGCCTCATCCCACTGCGCAACCGACGCCAGACGCCCGACGGCGAGTGGCTGCAGACGCGGATCTCCGAGGCGTACACGAAGTGGACGATCCACTCCGGCGAGTTCGAGGGCCGAGTCGGCTACGGGATGTCGGAGTACCTCGACCAGATCATCGACGACGAGCCTGTCGGCATCGCCGAGTAGCGCCCGCGACTACCGTCGGCGCCATGAGCGCGCTGCCTCCTCCACCGCCACCAGTCGACCCGCACGAGTCCGGTTCGGGACGACACCGATCGATCGCTGAGCGGGTGGTCGACCGCCGCAGCAGTGTCGGCCAGATCGCCGTGTCGCCCGACGGCGCGCGGGTGGCCTTCGTCGTCGCGACGACCGACCTGGCGGGCAACACGACGCGGACGAAGGTGTGGATCGACGACACGCCGGTGACCGCCGGCGACCACGACGGCAACCCGACCTGGTCGCCCGACGGGCGCCATCTCGCCTTCACCTCACGCCGCGGCGAGAAACAGGGCGACTCGACGCTCCACGTCCTGCCCGTCACCGCCCAGGGCGAGGTGCGCACGGCCTGTTCGATGCCCGACGGGCTCAACGACGTCGCGTGGTCACCGGACGGTCGATTCCTCGCATTCACGAGTCGAACTCGCGACGAGCGCTACGACGCCGAGGACGAGTCCTGGCAGGCACCGCGCAAGATCGAGCGATTCTTCAGCCGCCTGAACGGCGAGAACTGGATCCTGGACCGGCCGAGTCACGTGTACGTCGTCGCTGCCGACGGCACCGGCACACCCCGCAATCTCACCCCCGGTGAATTCCAGCACCACGGCATCAGTTGGCTGCGCGATTCGACCGGCATCGTCACGAGCGCCCAACGGCACGACACGTGGGATCGCGACATGGCCGACGACCTGTACGTGGTCATGCTCGGAGCCGCCGGCGACACCCCGGAGATCCGCTGCCTGACCGCCCACGACGGCAAGTACTTCGCCCCGTCGGTCTCCCCTGACGGAACCAAGCTCGCATTCCTCGGCTTCAGCGACCCGCTCACCTTCCCGCAGAACGTCCGCGTGGGAATCATCCCGATCAGTCCCGACCGGGTCACCGCGTCGGAGATCGACTGGCGCACCACCGATCTCGACCGGACGTTCCAGACCACGGTCGGCGCCCAGGCCCCGGCCTGGGAGAACGAGCGCACCATGCTCGCGTTCGCCGAAGATCGAGGCGACACCCACCTGTACCGCGTCGCCGCCGTCGGGGCGGTCGACACGGAGCGGTTGACCGAGGGACCCATCACGATCCACGCGGTCGACGCCGCCGCCACCACGGTCGCGACGGTGCGGTCCGACGGCTCTCGTCCGGCCGAACTGTTCATCGGGGACGAGCGCAGCACCTTCGTCACCGACGCGTTCGCGACCGGGATGTTCGACTGGGAGAAGTTCGCGGTCCCGACCACCGACGGCACCGACGAGATCGACGCGTGGATCATGAAGCCAGCCGACTTCGATCCGTCGCTGCGCTACCCGGTGCTGCTCAACGTCCACGGCGGCCCACACACGCAGTACGGGGAGTACTTCTTCGACGAGTTCCAGGCGCAGGCCATGGCTGGTTTCGTCGTCGTGTTCGGCAACCCACGCGGCGGCAGTGGCCGCCACGAGGGGTGGGGGCAGGCCGTGCTCGGGCCGAACCATCCGACCCTGCCGGGAACCGGCTGGGGCAGCGTCGACGTCGACGACGTGTTGGCGATCATCGATGGTGCACTCGATCGCTACGACTTCTGCGATCGCGATCGTGTCGGCATGCTCGGCGGTTCCTACGGCGGGTTCATGGCGACGTGGCTGGCGACCGAGCACGGCGACCGGTTTCGTGCGTTCTGCTCGGAGCGAGCGGTCAACAACCTCACCTCGGAAGAGTGGTCGTCGGACATCTCGACGGCGTTCAAGTCCGAACACGGCGTCGACCACATCGAGAAGCCCGAGGAGTACGAGCGACTGTCGCCCGTGCGTCGCGTCCACCAGATCGACAAGCCGATGCTGATCATCCACTCGGAGGAGGACTGGCGGTGCCCGATCGGTCAGGCGGAGGAACTCTGGGTTGCGCTGCGCCTCCTCGACAAGGACGTCGACTTCTACCGCTTCCCCGGTGAGAACCACGAACTGTCCCGCTCGGGCTCGCCGGTCCACCGCGTCCAACGCCTCGAGATCATTCTCGACTGGTTCACCGACAAGCTCACGCCGCGCTGACCCGTGACAGATGGTGCCAGACACCATCTGTCACGTCGTCGACGGCTGCAGCCGAGTGCTACGCATGGTGCCGATGAATCCGATCGCCCCACAACCCAACTCGGCCGACCTCTACGCGGCACTGATCGCCGAACCCGCCGACCACGCGGGTGGCCACCGGTACGTCCACGTCATCGGCACATCGGTGTTCGTCGACACGATCGTGGCCGACGAGTCCTGGGAGCGCCACATCATCGGCATCGTCGAGGGTGAAGCGTGGTGGGCGATCGATGTCCCTGCGGATGCCGAGGATCCGTCCTACGGCTCGGCGATCGATCTGTTCGGGTATCACGGACGCTCCGCTCCCGGCGAGTGGATGGCGGCAGGCCGCGCCGTGCAGACCGTCGAGTGGGCTCGGACCCATCGCTTCTGCGGACGCTGCGGAACGCCGACGGAACTGTCGCTCGGTGAACGCGGGATGAAGTGCCCGGCGTGCGGGCTGATCGCCTACCCGCGGCTCGCTCCCGCGATGATCGTGCTGGTCACCCGAGGCGAACCCGGCCCCGACCAGCAAGCGCTGCTGGCCCGCGGTGTCAACTTCCCGATGCCGATGTACTCCTGCCTCGCGGGGTTCGTCGAACCGGGTGAGGATCTCGAGGGGGCCGTCGTGCGCGAAGTGCGTGAGGAGGTCGGCATCACGGTCGGCAACGTGTCGTACCGGGCCAGCCAGCCCTGGCCGTTCCCGAACAGCTTGATGATCGGCTTCCGCGCCGAGTACCTCGACGGGGACCTGGTGCTCGACGAGACCGAGATCGCCGACGCCAACTGGTACCGCCGCGACGAGATCCCGATGATTCCGCCCGGCATCTCCGTCGCCCGCCGACTCATCGACGACTGGCTCCACGAGACCTGACCTCCCCTGCTCCAACGCGATGAGCGAACCCACCACATCCGGTGCATTGCCTCATCGCACGAAATCCCGCCCAACCAGCGATGAGCGAACCCACCACATCCGGTGCATTGCCTCATCGCACGAGATCCGGCCCAACCAGCGATGAGCGAATCCGCCACATCCGGTGCGTTGGCTCATCGCTCGGGCTGTGGGCGGGGCGGGGACGCGGATTACGTTCGCGGGTATGTCCACATCTGATGTCGTGATCGTCGATGCCGTGCGCACCCCCATCGGGAAGCGCAACGGCGGCTTGTCCACCATGCACCCCGCCGAGGTGCTGTCCCAGGTACAGCGCGCCGTCATCGACCGCACCGCCATCGATCCCTCCGAGGTCGGTCAGGTCGTCACCGGCTGTGTGAGCCAGGTCGGCGAGCAGGCCTTCAACATCGGCCGCACCGCATGGTTGGCAGCCGGGCTGCCGCTCAGCGTCGCCAACACCACCGTCGACACCCAGTGCGGGTCGAGCCAGCAGGCCACCAACCTCGGTGCCTCGCTGGTCGGATCTGGCGTCGTGGACGTCGCCGTGGCCTGCGGTGTCGAGGCGATGAGTCGCGTCCCGATCGGCGCGGCCGGAGCGAAGCAGCTCGGACTCGGCATCCCGATCCCGAAGACCTACTTCGAGCAGTACGAGATGACGTCGCAGTTCGAGGGCGCCGAGCGCATCGCCGACAAGTGGGGCATCACCCGCGAGGACACCGACGCGTTCGGGTTCGCCTCCCAGCAGCGCGCCATCCAGGCGTGGAACGAGGACCGCTTCGCCGGGCAGTACATCACCGTCGATGCACCCGACCTCGACGAGGAGGGCAACCCGACGGGCACCACCCACACGGTCGCCCGTGACGAGGGCCTCCGCGAGACGACACTGGAGAAGCTCGCCACGCTGAAGCCGGTCGCCCGCGAGAACGGCGTGCACACCGCCGGCAACGCGTCGCAGATCTCCGATGGCTCCGCTGCGGTCCTCATGGCCTCCGAGTCGAAGGCAGCCGAACTGGGGTTGAAGGCTCGCGCACGCATCGTCGACACGTGCCTGGTCGGCACCGACCCGGTCCTGATGCTCACGGGCCCGATCGACGCCACCCAGCATCTCCTGAAGCGCACGGGCCTGTCGATCGACGACATCGACGTGTTCGAGATCAACGAAGCATTCGCATCCGTCGTGCTGGCGTGGGCGAAGGAGACCGGCGCCGATCTGGCGAAGACGAACCCGAACGGCGGCGCCATCGCGCTCGGCCACCCGCTCGGCGCGACCGGTGCCTTCCTGATGACCAAGGCGCTCTACGAACTCGAGCGCACCGGCGGTCGATACGCACTCATCTCGATGTGCTGCGGTGGCGGGCTCGGCACCGGCACCATCATCGAACGCATCTGATCACCCGCGCCAGGCGGGGTGCTGCCGTCAGGTACTGACCTGCCAGTAGTCCGACATGAGCTCGCCGATCCAGTCGGGCTGGTGGACCGCGGTGCGGGCTTGGAACTCGATGACGTGTGGCTTGATGTCGAGCACGGGTGTGGCGTCGATGGCGTCGAGCCCGCGCACGGTCAGGGTCAGATCGGTGACGGCGACGAGTTCGCACGTGGTGACGCCGAGTCGATTCGGGCGGGCCTTGGCGCGTTGGGCGAAGATCCCCACGAGCGGCCAGTCGTCGCGATTTCTGGGGTGGCGTGACCCCAGGTTGATCTTGGACGGGTCGACTCGGTCGAACAGATAGACGACGTCGATGTGGGAGAACTCATCGATGCCCGCGAGGACGTCTGGAGTGAACTGGGTGGCGTCGAGAACGATCGTCGACACGACGTCACCCCAGTCGTCATCGAGGGGCTCGGTTCGGGGCGAGTGAACCTGTCCGATCGCCGAAACGGTGGTGGTGAACGTGCGGGGCGTCGTCATGATGCGTGGCTCTCCTGAGGGTCTGGCAGGACACCCGTCCCATGGGATGTGACGCCATCGATGGTTGTAAGCACCCAGGTACTACCACCGCATGTGTCGGGCAGCGAGATCGAGCCGGTAGAACGGCAGGGTGCGGATCCTCCTTCTCGCCGGGGTGCTGGGGCTGGCGACGGGATGCTGGAACGACGACCCACCGACCGGCGACGGCCTCGCGGTGGTCACCCACATCGTCGACGGTGACACGATCGACGTCGAGATCGACGGGCGCGAGGAGCGTGTCCGGCTGATCGGCATCGACACGCCGGAGACCAAGAAACCGAACAGCCCGATCGAGTGCTTCGGTCCCGAGGCCAGCGCGTTCACCACCTCGTTGCTCCCCCTCGGCACGATCGTGCGCATCGAACGGGACGTCGTCGCACGAGACGACTACGGACGCCTCCTCGGCTACGTGTACGTGCCCGGCGACGACGATGGCAGCTCCGACGACGTCTTCGTCAACGACGCGATCATTCGTGGTGGCTACGCCGTCCCGCTCTCGATCGCGCCGAACACGGTCCATGCCGACGGATTCGTGGAGGCCGCTCGCGAAGCGGAGGCACTGGAGCGCGGGCTGTGGGCCGCGTGCGCCGCGTGAGGCCCACCATCGTCCGGTAGCGTCGCCGCCGTGGCCGAGACAACGCTCGCGGAACGACTGGGGCACTCCCCCGATGCCCGCCTGGTCATCTTGTCGTGTGACGACCTCGGCTCCTGCCACGCCGCGAACGTCGGCGTCTATCACGCGCTGCGCGACGGCGTCGCGACGTGCGCCTCACTGATGGTGCCAGCGCCGTGGGCGCGCGACGCCGCCCAACGTGCGCGACCGACCGACGACCTCGGCGTCCACCTCACACTGAACGCAGAGCACGAGACCTACCGCTGGGGTCCGATCACCCACGCCCCGTCGCTGCAGTCGGGTGAGGGCGGGTTCCCGCGCACGCTCGAAGACCTGTGGGAACACGCCGACCACGACGAGGTCCTGCGCGAACTCCGCGCCCAAATCGAGCGTGCCGTCGCATGGGGCGTCGACGTCACACACCTCGCGCCGCACTTGACCGCCATCACGTTGCGCCCGGAGTTCTTCGACGTCTACCTCGAACTCGCCGTCGAGTTCGGCCTGCCGATTCGGCTGCCCTCGACAGTCTCGGCTGAGCAGGCCGGCTTTCCCTTCCGCCGCCTGGCCGAAGAGGAAGGCGTGATCTTCCCGGATCACTTCGACCACGACTGGCGAGCCGGCAGCGCCGATCGCGTCTACGCATCGATCGAGTCGCTGGCGCCCGGCGTCACCGAGATCCACGTACAGCCGGCGATCGACACCCCCGAGGTTCGGGCGCTCGGCGCCTACACGCAGGGATGGATCGACGATCTGGCGCTGGTCACGAGCGATGAACTGCGCGCCCGTCTCGACGACCGTGGCGTCGTGCTCATCGGCTATCGCGATCTGCGGGCCGCGATGCGCGAACTCACTGCCGGCTGAGCTGCGCGATCGCGGCTGCGGCGGCGCCGGACTTCAACGCGTCGAGCACGATGCCGGTGTGCCCGGCGGCCTTCAGCTTGCCGCGCATGAAGGCGACCGTCGGATCGAAGTCGTCGGCGGCGGCATCGGTGAGCGGCACCGTGAAGACGACATCGGCGTCGTCGGGTCCGTCGACACGTTCGTCCTTCTTGGCCACGACGACTCGGTACTGGATCGAGCTCATTTCGACACCCGCTCGCGGATGCCGGCGAAGAGGTCGCGCTCTCCGTCGTCGCTCGGGATCGGACCGACGAGCGACCGAGCGAGGATCCAGTCCTCCCACGGGTAGGCGGCAACCATCTCGTCGTCGCCGACGCCGAAACCCCAGAAGGCAGCGCTCGGGTCGACCTGCGTGGCGTGTGCGCGCAGCGCACCCGTGCGCGCCGCGCCGTACCCGGTGATGTCGATGCGCGTCGTGATCCGATGGTCCTGCGATGGGCGGTCCAGCCAGTCCTGCCCGTAGGGCGACTCACCGTTGAGGCGCAGCATCAGCTCGTGCATGGCGAGCATGCGGGCCTTGGCCCACACCGAGTAGTACAGCTTCGACGGGGCGAACGGGTCGCCGAGTTCGGGGTACCAGTCGGGATCCCCCGCCCGCTCGAACGCCAGCACCGAGATGTCGTGCACCCGGAGGTGATCGGGGTGCGGGTAGCCCTTCTGGTCGTCGCCATAGGTGATGATCACCTGGGGTCGGTCGCGGCGGATGAGGGCGACGAGTCGGCCCGTGGCTTCGTCGATGTCAGCCTGGTGGAAGCAGTCGGGGTGTTCGTTGGGCTCGGTCTCGGCCATCCCGGAATCGCGATAGCCGAGCATCTCGACCGAATCGAAACCGATGATCGCTGCCGACGCTGCCAGTTCCTCGGCACGCATCGACGCGACCTTGGCGCGTTCCTCTTCGGGAGTGAGGCCGTGGAACGGTTGGCCCTCCTCGCGCAGTGAGGGATTCTGCAGGTCGCCCTCCTCGCCACCGGTGCAGCACACGAGCACCGTGTGCACACCCTCGGCGTGGTACCGAGCGAGCGTTGGAGCCCCCTTCGAGGCCTCATCGTCGGGATGGGCGTGGACGGTCATCAACGTCAAACGCTCGGTCACCCCGCCGAGGATACCGTCCCGGGATCCGCGACCGCTGCGCTCGATGTCCGCCGGGCGGCACGAACGCCTACGCTCCGGGCGTGAACCGACGGCCAATCACCACGTCGACCGCGCTGCTCTCGATCGCGCTCGCCGCCTCGTTCGCGCTCGCTGCGTGCGACACGGGCGACGGGAAGCAACTGAAGTCGTTCGACCCCGCCGACTATCCGAGCCAGACGTCACCACCGACGACGGTCGAGGGTTCCGAGGGGTTCGATGCGTTCGACCCGGTCGATGATGCGGGTGTCGTTCCGACCGTCGACGAGCCGACACCGGGCGAGGCGGCCCAGTTCCAGGTCTTCGCGCCGTGGGCCAACGGCGGGGAGATCGATCCGCGCAACACCTGCGACGGCGACGACCTCGCACCGGCGCTGAGCTGGGGCGCCGTGCCGGAGGGCACGGTCGAGATCGCCATCTCGCTGGTCGACGAGTCGGCCGTCAGCAACGGACAACCATTCGTTCACTGGGTGATCACCGGACTCGACCCCAACGAGATCGCGCTGGTCGAGGGCGACGTCCCCGAGGGGGCGCGTCAGGCGCTCAACTACTTCGGCGACGTCGGCTACGGCGGGCCGTGCCCACCACCGGGCGGCGACAGCCATCTGTACCGCCTCACCGCATACGCGCTCAACAAGTCACTCGAAGTTGCCGATGGTTCTCTTGCCAACGAATTCCTCGACGCCATCGCTCCGGCGACACTCAGGTCAGCCGACCTGAGTGGCACCTATCAGCGCTGACGCGGGGATCCGGTGTGGATCGTTCCGATCTGCGTCGACCAACGAGAGGGAGCGCCGTGCCAACCGGCCACAGCGACACCGACAACAGCGACGAACGCCCCGACGAGGACATGACCGCGCCCGTCGACGACTTCGCGCTGCCCGAGGCGGTGCGGGCACTGCTCGACGCCGACCGGACCGCGGTCGTGATCCTCGACCTCGACGGCACCATCCGATCGGTCAATCAAGCAGCGCTCGACCTGCTCGACGCGGACACGGTCGACATGCTGCATCGGGGATCGCCGGGCCACGTCGTGCTGCGCTCGTTGCTCGACCATGCGCCTCGCCATCTCGCGATGGGCACCGCCGAAGGAACCTGGCAGGGCGACATCGACCACACCGGGCCGCTGGGCGAGCAGCTCGTCTATCGGGCGACGGTCACGACTCGCCGGGGTGGCGACGGGACCGACGCCGCCGGGTTCATCGGACTCACGGCCCACGACGTGACGTCGGCTCGCGACGAAGCCTCCAAGCTGCGCCACCGAGCGAGCCACGATCCGCTCACGGGCCTCGCCAATCGTCGGCAGATTCTGGCGACGTTGGCGCATGCTGTGTCGTTGCAACGTGGACGACCCGGCCACGTCGCGGCGATCTTCGTCGACGTCGATCGCCTCAAGTACGTCAACGACGCGCTCGGCCACCAGATCGGCGACCGGCTGCTCATGTCGACGGCACGGCGACTCGACGAGGTCGTGCGCCCCCAGGACCACGTCGCCCGCATCGGCGGTGACGAGTTCCTCGTCGTGTGCTCGGAGATCAACGACGCCGACGAGGCGATGGAGGTCGCCGAACGAATCCGCGGGGCGCTCACCGGGCGTCTGCGCATCCGTCAGCTCGACCTCAATCTGTCGGTGAGCATCGGTGTGGCGTTGTCCGAGTCGCACCTCGAAGACGCTGGGGACGTCGCCGCCGCCTCCTCGTTGATCAGTGATTCCGACACCGCGATGTACGAGGCCAAGAACACCGGCCGTTCGCGGTCGGTGCTGTTCACTCCGGAGATGCGGACGGCGACGCGCGAACGAACCGAACTCGGCGCCGAGCTGGCCCGAGCGATCGACGAGCGACGCCTCAGGATCGAGTACCAACCCGTGTTCTCGGCGGTGACCCGACAAGCGGTCGGCGCTGAGGCGCTCGTGCGGTGGAAGCACCCCGAGCGCGGTCAGATCGACCCGCTCGAGTTCGTGACGGTCGCCGAACAGTCGGGAACGATCGGCAAGCTCGGCGAGTTCGTCCTCGGACAGGCGATGGCCGAGACACGCCGCTGGATCGAGGCCGGCACGGTCGGTGACGACTTCGCCACGCACGTCAACGTGTCACAGATCCAACTCGCCAGCACGACGTTCGTCAACCAGACCGTCGGGCTGCTCCGGCTCCATCGGTTGCGTCCGTCTCAGCTCGTCCTCGAGGTACGTGAGAACGTGCTGCTGGGTCGCAGCGAGAGCGTGAGCCGTTCCGTGCGGTCGTTGCGTCGCATCGGCGTACGGGTGGCGATCGACAACTTCGGTACCGGAGCGAACGCACTGTCGGTGTTGACGGACGTGGGCGCCGACGTGCTGAAACTCGACGGTGCGTTCGGGCTGCCACCGGGGTCCACCGAGACCGACGGCCGCCTGGTTCGAGCGGTCGTGCTGTTGGCGCACGCGCTCGACATGCGCGTGGTTGCCGAGCGCGTCAGTGGCCCAGATCAACTGCGGCGCCTGCGATCAGCAGGTTGCGACTACGTGCAGGGCAACCTGTTGGCGCCCGCTGCACCACCGGAGCACCTCGTCACCTGGACGAGTCACTGAATCGGCTACGTTGGCCGAGTCGCCGCCGTCGGGGTGTCGGCGCGAAGCGCGAAGGATGCAGCACGTGGACGACATCGAGCTCGAACCGATCGACGGCAATGACCTCCAACGCCGAGCGTTCCTGAAGCGAATGGCTGCGGTGGCCGGCGCGATTGCGATCCCGACCGTCGCCTCCTTCGCCCTGGGCGGGGGCTCCGAGGCCGCTCCCAAACTGCGCACCAACACACAGTCGCTCGGTGTCGGCGGCGCGTCCAACACCGACACCGGTTCCAACACCGACACCGGTTCCAACACCGACACCGGATCGAACACCGACACCGGTTCCAACACCGACACCGGATCGAACACCGACACCGGATCGACCCCGACACTCAACGCGCCGCCCACGGCCGCTGCCGGCGCCACGATCTCCACGGGTGGCATCAACATGCCCCCGAACTCGGTGGTCACGCTCACGCTGGAGTCGGCGACCAGCGGGCTCGTGCTCGGCCTGCGTCGTCCGGCACAGGCCGCCGGAGCCGTCGCGCTCGGCACGACGAACTCGGATGCCGACGGGACGTACTCGGCACAGGTCACGATTCCAGCCTCCACCGCCGCGGGCGACTACCTGATCTTCGGCCGTTCCGGGGCCGCGGTCGCCAGCGACTCGATCACCGTCACCGTGGCCGGGACCGCACCGCAGACCCCGGGCATCATCCCCGAGACCAGCTGACCCTCACGACCGCCATGGGTCCGCGCCCGTTGCTGTCGGCCGCGATCATCGTCAAGGACGAGGCCGAGTTCCTCGCAACGTGTCTGGCCTCGATCGCCGATGTCTGCGACGAACTCGTCGTCGTCGACACCGGGAGCACCGACGACTCGGTCGAGGTCGCCCGGAGTTTCGGAGCCGTCCAGGCGGTCCGCCCCTGGGATGACGACTTCGCCGCCGCGCGCAACGCTGCACTCGACCTGGCAACGGGGCAGTGGATCCTCTACATCGATGCCGACGAGCAGCTCGATCGATGTGACCCTGCTGCGCTGCGTGCGGAACTGTCGGCGGCCACCGATGCCGTCGCGCTCCGCGTGTGGTTCCGAACCCGGCCGATCTGGTCGCCGTACCGGGAGTTCCGGCTCTGGCGACACCGCCCGGACATCCGGTTCGTCGGACGCATTCACGAGACCATGGTGGCGGACATTCGTCGAGTCGCCGAGGAGGACGGGATGGCGATTGCCGACACCGATCTCTTCCGGCTCACGCACTACGGCTACGAAGGTGACCAGACCGCCAAGCACCGTCGCAATCTGCCGCTGCTCGAACAGCGCGTCGTGGAACTCCCGGGCCGCTGCTACCTCTGGAACCACCTGGGCAACGTCCGCGAACAACTGGGCGACATCCGGGGGGCACGTGAGGCCTGGACCACCGGAATCGAGCTGATCCACGCCAACGGGATCGTCGACCGCACCGACGTCCTCTGCTACTCGGGACTGTCCCTGAATCTCATCAGCGACGGCGTCGACGTGCAGTCGTTGGTCAGCGAGATGCAACGGATCTGCCCGTGGTATCGCACACTCGACTGGATCGCTGCCAGGAACCATGTGGTGCAGGGCCGCCCTCGTCAGGCGGTCCCACACCTCGTGCGGCTCGTCGAGACCGGTCCCGACCCATTGGACGCCTCGCTCGCCTACAACAACGCGATGTTCACCGACTGGGCCTGGGACCTCCTGGCCGAGTGCCAGCTCGACATCGGCGATGTCGCTGGTGCCGCGGCGACCATGACGACCGCGGCGGCGGCCCGACCAGACGATCTCGGTTATCGCGCCAAGGCGACCGCACTCACCGCGCGCGGACGCCGGGGTCGATGACCAACGAGGTCAGCGTCGGCGCGCGCTCAGCCGCGGGTAGTCGACGCTGCTCTCGTCGGACCTGACGAAGACCTCGAACCCAGCCGCCTCGAGGCGCGCCACCGCAGCGTCGAGCCGTGCTCGAGAGCCGTCGGCACGGAGATGCATCTCGGCGTCGATCGTCGAGATCTCGGCGAGGCACGTCGCCGTCTCGAGCGTCGTCCACTCGCCACCTTCGCAGTCCAGCTTGAGTCGGATCGGCGCGTCGACGGAGACGTCTCGACGGATTCCGGCGACGATGTCGTCGAGGGTCTGCGAGGTCACCACCGCCTCCCCCGCATCATGATCGACATCGCTGTCGCCCGGCCGGCAACGATGGCCGCCCGTGTTGACGACGGGGACGCCACCGACCGGGCGGTGCAGCGGCGCCGCGCCGACGATCAACGACTGACCCGCCGGTGGACCGCTGATCGCAGCGCGATGCAGTACGACGGTGCCGCGTTCGATCTCGCGGGCGAGATTCATTGTCGCGAGTCGATGGTTGTCGGGCTGCGGCTCGAGCGCAATGACGTGGGCCGCACCCGAGTCGACCAGTCGGGCCGTGAACGCTCCGAGATGGGCACCGACGTCGATGCCGATCGAGCCGCTCGGCAGGGTGTCGGGGACGTCGTACTCGCGTCCGCTGTACACGTCGAGGGCGACCGCTGCGTCGATCGTGTCAGGGCGGACTCGGATGCGACGACTGCTCCCCGGCAGTTCGAGCCGCTCGTGACGCGGGTCGTCGGTGACCAGGCGAGCATCGACGAGCTGGTCGAGCGCGATGGTGTAACGGCGGCGGGACGCGTCGAGGTCGATCGACAGCAGGTCGGCGACGAGTTCGACGATCGTCGTCGATGTGGAGCGACCGTCACAGAGCGAGTACACGATCGACGACACCGGGTCGAGATGGTGCACCACGCCGAGCTCTGCGTCGTCGACGACGACGCCGTCGGCCGTTTCGGTCGCCAGGGGGCCATGCCTGCGCAGCGGGCCCACCGGTGGGTCGGTCACGCGACGCAGCACGTGCAACGCTCGCTCGGCGATCCGTTGCTCGGCGAAGTGCTCGGCGAGGTGGTCTGCCGCGCCCGCAGACAATCGGGCGGCGGCGTCGCGATCTCGAAGGAGCCGCACGACCGCCCGAGCGAATGACCCGGCCCGATCCTCGATCGCGGCGTGTTCGCCATCGACGGCTCCCAGTCCAGCGATGCCCAGACTCGTCGACACCACTGGGACCTGCCGAGCCCAGGCGTCGAGGATCTTGATCCGGGTGCCCGAGCCGTGCAGGATCGGTGCCACCGCGACGTCGGCGGAGTCGTACAACTCGGCGAGATCGCCCACGAACCCGATGCCGTGGCCGAATGCATCGCTTCCGGGACCCGCGATCGTCAGGCGGGCCGACGGTACGGCGTCGCGAACCGCGGGCCACACCTCCTCCTCGAACCAGCGGGCACCTTCGGCGTTCGGGTGATATCCCATGTTCGCGACCATGACGACGTGCGGCGCCTCGTTCTCGCCGGTTGCATGCCGTGTCTCGACCACGGAGAGCGCGGCGACGTTGGCCACCGCGATCGTGTCGTCGAACCCCGTCGCGCTGACGAGCGCGGCGGCACGCTCACGGATCTCGTCGAGCAGCAGTCGATGTCTCTCGGCTTCATCGAGATCGCCGATCGAGGTGTGGAAGTCGACGTCGTCGTCATCGAGATCGACCACGACGGGTGCCCCCGTCGCCGAGGACAGCCCCCACGCGAACGGCGCCATGTAGGACCTGAAGGCGACGATGAGGTCGAACGGGTCCAGTTCGGGCGAGCATCGCGCCCCGAGCCACTCGGGGGCCCGCCGAGCCAACCGTGGGTGCCGATGATGCGACAGCTCGATGGGCTGCACTTCATGGAGTTCGCCGAATGCGTCCGCCGTCCCCATGGGCCTCGAGTCGCTGATGACCGGCACCACGATCGTCGTGAGGTCCCCGAACGAGCTCAAGGTCCGACGCCAGAACCCGGCTCGCAGTGCGGCCCCGTTGCCTGCCAGCGTGGGGTCGACCGGCGAGACGAGAGCAATCCGCACCGCCGGTATCGTACCGCTCGATGGGAGGCCCGGTCCGATACGCCTGTGAGTGGGCCCCCTCCGGAATCGGGACGGCGGCCCAACGAGCCCTCCGGGCGATCCTCTCCGTCCGATCCGACCTCGACGTCGAGTCGGACAGGGCGCTGGACATCGCGTGGGAACCGCTCTCCGACGCTGGGTACGGCCGGCAGCGCGCTGTCGGTTCCGGCGATGCGCCAGCGTGGCTGCGGGCGCTCCGTCGGCCACGCGTCGGCGGCGAGGTCGTGGTGCAACACAGCGTTCCCGGCGCGTGGAAGCAGGTGGCGTCGGAACTCCGGCCGGCCCGCCAGATCGGGCACAGCGTGTGGGAGTTGGACGACGTGCCCCACCGCTGGATCGACGAGATGTCCGACGTCGACGAGTTCTGGGTGCCCACCGAGTGGAACCGAGCCGCCTACGCCCGCGCGTTCGATCGTCCGGTGCACGTGGTGCCACACGTGGTGTCGGACGCGCTCCCTGCACCGATCCCGATGCCGATTCCCGAGGACGTCGCCGTCGTGTCGCTCGTGTCAGCGTGGGACTGGCGCAAGCGCCCGGACCGCGCGATCGAGGCGTTCTGCCACGCGTTCACACGCGCCGATTCCGTTGCGCTCGCCGTGAAGACCAACGGCTACGCACAGGCCTGGCCCGGTGGGGTGTGCGATGTCGTCGAGCTGATCCACCGGATCACGGAGCAGTTCCCGAACCCACCGATCGTCTACTACGACGTCGGACACTGGAGCGACGCGCAGATGCTCGGGCTCGCGGACCGGTCGGCGTGCTTCTTGTCGCTCACCTCGACGGAAGGCTGGGGGCTCGGTGCGTTCGATGCCGCGTCGCTCGGGACGCCGGTGATCATCACGGGCTTCGGCGGGCAGTTGGCATACCTCGGCGACGACTACCCGGGCCTGCTGCCCTACCGCCGCACCCCGACCAGCCATTCCGACCGGGCGCTCTTCGAGCTCGGCACCGAATGGGCGTATCCCGATCTCGATGCGGCCGTCGATCTACTGCGCGCTGTCGTCGACGGATCGGCCCACGATCTCGTGGACCGCGCCCGCAGCCTCGCCCCCGACATCACGGATCGGTACTCGGTCGATCGGGTGGGCTCCCAAATGGTCGAGCTCCTGGAGCGGTCCACGACGCAGGTGGCCGACGCGTCACGTTCGACGCGGTCCCCCGCCTTGCCGACAGGTCGGGAGCACTCGATGCCGACGGACGAGGTCGTCGTCCTGACCCCGGTGAAGAACGCGGCTCACCACGCCGCTGGCTACGTCGACCGAGTGCTGGCGTTGGAACATCCACAGGACCATCTCCGCGTCGCGGTACTCGTGAGCGACTCCACCGATGGATCCGCCGACGCTTTCCGCACCGAGTTCGCGCGGCTTCGCGAACGCGGTGTCACCGCTGAGGTCCACGAGCACGACTTCGGATATCACATCCCTCCTGGCGTCCCGCGGTGGACCGGGAGCATTCAACTCGAACGACGCACCGTGCTCGCCAAGAGCCGCAACCATCTCCTCTCGCGAGCGCTGGGCGATGCCGACTGGGCTCTCTGGATCGACGTGGACGTCGTGGAATACCCCACCGACGTCGTCGATCGGCTCGTCTCAGTCGGCGGCGACATCGTCCATCCCCACTGCGTCGGCGCGAACGGCAGGACGTTCGATCACAACGCCTGGACCGATCTCGGCCGCCACCACCTCGACGCCTACCGAGGCCATGGGCTCGTGGAGTTGCACGCGGTGGGCGGCACCATGCTGCTCGTTCGGGCCGACCGTCATCGCGATGGCCTGATCTGGCCTGCTCACCTGCACGGAGTGGCCAACCCGAGGGTTCGCACCGACCCGACGTTGACCGGTCGACCCGAGATCGGCGAGATCGAGACCGAGGGCCTCGCGATCCTTGCCGATGACATGGGCATCACCTGTTGGGGGCTGCCCGACCTGCTCATCCGCCACGAGTGACGGCGTCGGCGGGGGCGTCGTTCGGACACCTCGGAGTCAGGAGACGGCGGCGTCCCAGTCGTCGTTCGACACGGATTCGAGCAGTCGCGCCGAGTCGACGATCGCGTCGGGCGTCGCAGCGCCCGCTCGCGGCTCAGACGGTGGCGAGTTCGAGCGATGCCACGAGCGCCTCGACGCGTGAGCGGATGTCGTCGCGGATCGTGCGGACGACCTCGATGGGCTGGCCCGAGGGATCGGCCAGGTCCCAGTCCTCGTAGCGCTGTCCAGGGAAGATCGGGCAGGTGTCGCCACAGCCCATCGTGATGATCACGTCGGCGGCGCGAGCGATCTCGTCGGTCCATGGCTTGGGGTACTCGCTGGCGATGTCGATGCCGACTTCGGACATCGCTCCAATCGCCACCGCGTTCGTGTCAGGACCCGGATCCGAGCCGCCGGAGAACACGTCGACCCTGTCACCCGCCAGGTGACGGAGCCACCCGGCGGCCATCTGTGAACGCCCGGCATTGTGGACGCAGAGGAAGAGGACGGCGGGCCGAGCGTGGGTGCCAGCCTCGAGACGCCCCATCGCGACGAGTCGGTCACGAGTGAACCGTTCGACGAGCAGCGGCAACCAGGTGGTGACCTTCGCCGTGGCGCTCAGGCGCGTCAACGAGTCATCCAGCAACCGTTCGATGGTGTCGCGGTCGACGACGCCCTCGAACTCAGCGCAGAGACGGTGTCCCGCTTGCGTGATCATCAGTTGCTGTTCGGTGGTCAGTTTCATGGGTGCTCCTGTCGGAAGGTGGTGAACGGTCAGCTCGCGAGGGCGTCGATGCGGCGTTCGAGTTCCGCGATCACCTCGTCGAAGGCGGCGTCGGTCCCCGACTCGACGGGGTCGGCCAACGACCAGTGACGCCAACTCGGCAGCGCGACGAGTTCTTCGTGGGCGCGGTCGCAGACCGTGACCACGAGATCGGTGCGTGGTGGCTGCTCGAGCAGCGTCGGCACCGCACCGGTCAGGTCGAGTCCGGCACGGCGCGCTGCGGCGACGGCGCCGGGTGCGACGCGTTCGGCCGGGTGGGTGCCCGCCGACGTTGCCTCCAAACCGGTCTTGGCGGTCCAGAGGGCAGCGGCGAGCTGGGAGCGTGCGGAGTTCTGCGAACAGACGAACATCGTCACCACACCGTCGGCCAGATCAGACCCGCCGGCGACACGATCGATCTGGAGGTGATCGAGGGTGGTGCGGCGCAGGCGGACGTACCGGCGGCGTCGATCACCGCTCGAGACGAATCGTTCGATGAGGTGGGCTTCTTCCAGGACGTCGAGGTGGTGGGCGAGCAGGTTGGTGGCCAGTTCGAATCGTCGTGCCAGTTCGCTCGGCGACCGGTCCGACGCGTCGAGGTCGTCGACGATCGCCAGACGAACCGGATCGCCCAGTGCGGCGTGGATCCTGGCGCGGCGCTCCACTTCCTGAGTCATGGCGTCAGCATATCATTCAAGTTTCATTGATTCAATTTAGACTGAGCTGACTCCAAGTCGCTGCCCCGGCGGTCGGCCGCGACGCGGGGTCGGTACCCTGCACGTCGTGCCTCTGCCGCCACCCCCACCGTCGAGTTCGGGCCCGCTCGGGTCCGACCCCACCGGACGACCGCCAGCCGCACCACCTGCCGGACCGCCCCCGGGCCCGGCCGGAGGTTCGACGGCAGTCACCACCTGCGCCAAGCATCGCGACCGGCCCGCCGGGCGTCGCTGCACCCGGTGCGGACGCCCAGCGTGCGACGAGTGCCTCGTCCAGGCCAGCGTCGGCAGCCACTGTCCGGAGTGCGTCAAGGCCGCCCGACCCGACGTGAAGACACGCGCCAAGTTCTGGTCCGCCAAGCAACCGAATCTGATGACGATGTCGCTGATCATCGCCAACGTCGCGGTGTTCGTGCTCGTCCTGCTCGTCGCCCGCGAGCCCGGAGCACTGACCGGCTCGGTCACCGACATGCATCTCCGTCTCGGGCTCAGCAAGGACGTCCTCGCCCAGACGATCATCTGGCAGGGCGACGACGGCGGGCTGTTCATCACCCAGCCCGATGGCTGGTATCGCCTGGTCACCTCGGGATTCCTCCACTTCGGGATCATCCACATCGGATTCAACATGTACTTCCTGTACGTGCTCGGCCCGATGCTCGAACCCGCGCTCGGCCGCGTGCAGTTCCTGCTGCTGTACATCGCGTCGATGCTCGGCGGCGGCCTCGGCGTCGTGCTGATCGACACCAGCTCGGGCATCAGCGCCGGCGCATCAGGAGCGGTCTTCGGTCTGCTCGCCGCTGCCACGGTCGGGCTCTGGCGTCGAGGCGTCAACCCGTTCACCACGGGAATCGGCACGGCGTTGCTGCTGAACCTGTTCATCACCTTCGCGATTCCCGGCATCTCCGTGGGCGGCCACCTCGGCGGGGCGGTGGCAGGCGCACTCTGCGGACTCGTCATGCTGGCGCCGTCGTATCGGAGCTTCCCGAAATGGGCCTCGTACGCCACCCCGGTCGCCATCGGGGTCGGCAGCATCGTGGCCACCGTGATGGTCGTTGCCTCCGCATGAGCCTGCGCGACCGACACATCGAACAGCTCCGCACCCAGACCTTCGACACGCTCGTGGTCGGGGGCGGCATCAACGGTGCCGTCACCGCGGCGTCGCTCGCCGGACGTGGCGCATCCGTCGCCATCGTCGACCGTGGCGACTTCGGACACTTCACGAGCCAGGCGTCCTCGAACCTCGTGTGGGGTGGCTTCAAGTACCTCGAGAACTACGAGCTCTTCCTCGTCTGGAAGCTGTGCCGCTCCCGCAACCGGCTCATGAAGGCGTACCCGGACAACATCAAGCAGATCGGGTTCTACGCCACCCTCGA